>CAUUGW010000057.1:0-8739 GCA_963544785.1 uncultured Lachnospiraceae bacterium
TTAATGCCGTTTTCATCTGATTTCTCTGTTTTTCTCTTGATTTGTCACTTTTTCACCGCTCGTAAATATTATTTAATTTTTTAGTAACAATTTCAAAAAACTAAAAAAAAGATGGCTACATAATTATTATATGTAACCATCTTGATAATTCGCTTTCGTTGCCTATATTGAAAGCGAGCTTTCATATAGGCAATCTCGGCTAATTATCTTCAAAATTGTAAAATCTCCAATTATTAAAATATTAGAAATTATTGTTATATTATTTTTTTACAACTGTTTTCTCCGTCAAATTAAGTTCAAATACCACAGTCTGATTACTCTCCGATTCTATCTCCAAAGTAATGATGTTGGCTTTTACAAGATCATCGGATAAAGCAAATTTAATATATCCATCTGTAGAATTGGAGTTGTATTGGTTAGTTCCGCTGATAAATGAAGATTTTTGGAGTTCTTCTCCATTTGCTTTCACCGAACTGATAGCTTTTATAAAGCTTTCCAATGAGCCGTTTTTTGCAGAATCCAACTCTAATACATATTTGTTATTGTCAAAAAAGTCCTTTGTCAAAACCGGCGAAAAGTTAAGATCCGGTGTAGGTGCAGGCTGTTCCGGTGCGGGATTCTCAGGAGTAGGATTTTCCGGCTTAGGTGTAGGATTTTCAGGATTCGGATTAGGCTTGGGTTGTTCAGGTTTCGGCGGCTCAGGTTTTTGCGGCTCCACCTCATTCTTAGGCAACACATCTACATCAATACGCAAACGCTCATAGCCTTTTGCCTGTATCGTTATGAAAAAAGATTTCTTTCCATTCTCACCTACAGTAGCTTTTTCTATCGCCTCCAAGACCTTATCGGAAGGCATAGTCAGTGTCGTTCCGTTCACCCTTATTCCGTAATCTTTTGTCTGTATGTTCATATAAGTATTAACCGTAAACGCATAATATTGCAGGATATGCTTCACGTATTCGGCATCTTTTAAGTCTACTTCTAAATCTGTACCTTCCTTAACAGTAACTCTTCCTATTTTCGGTAGTTCAGCTCCAAATACACCAGGATTTCCGGACAACCCTTGGAAAAATTTCTTGCCTAATCCTCCGTTATCCAAAACCACGGTTAATTGATTTGCACTGTTAGGCAACTTACTCTCACCTGTCGCCACCTTAGTATAATCATCATAATCTAAATATTGCCCGTTGCTTTCCGCATTGGATACCTTTGTTCTGAAAGTTCCGAAATCATATAGATTATTTGCATTTGTAAAAATTGCTCTATGCTCTGTCAGCTCCTCAGAAAACATCTTTGCAATTCTGTTGGAATATACATTGCCGATTTTCTGTTCATTTAAAATAAGGGCATTTATCAGCATATCATAATCAAACAAAAACTCTCCGTTCGTACCAAGCGTTCCCATACTGCCGCCTGATGAGCCTGAACCCCCTGCGCTTGAGCTTCCTTTCCCTATTCTGAACCTTTTACTTGTTGCTCCTCCTAAGGAATGAATCTTGATTGCCTTGCCTTTTACTACCTGACCCTTTGCTTTAAGATGGACATACTTATTCAAAATATTCTGAACGGTCTTTTTATCCAATATCTTATCCAACGCCTTGTCATTAAGCTGTTTCTCGTTAAACAGCTTAAACTTTAGGATAAACTGTTTTATAATCTTCTGCAAATCATCATCATTTAATTTATCTGCAAGCTTTTGATTTTTCTTGCTGTCCGCCTTATAAATATAAAGTAATAAATCTTTAAATCTGATGTTTTTAGTGTCTCCAAAGACTTTCTTAACATCTTTGGCAACGGCTTTTCTCATAGAGGATTCAGAATCCGCCTTTAAAATCTCCACTTTCGCATTTTTTACAGGTGCATAGCTCAAAGGTGTTTTTTCTTCATTTACGACAATTTCTTTCTTGTTTTTATCACTCAAATCAGAAGCTGTACGTGTTACGCCTGTTGACCCTCCGGCAAAGCTTCCACCACCTGACGAACCTCCACCGAAGTTTCCGCCGCCTGACGAGCCTCCACCAAAGTTTCCGCCGCTTGACGAACCGCCACCGAAGTTTCCACCGCTTGACGAACCGCCACCGAAGTTTCCACCGCTTGACGAGCCTCCTGCGGAAGCCCCATTGTTAGATGAAGAACCGCCTCCGGCATTGTTGCCCTCTGTAGAATTATTGGTTTTCTTAGCCTTTCCTATTTTAAATCTTTCCTTAACTGTCTTATAGCCCCTAAAACCGATTTCAAGCTCATACCAGCCGGATTTCGTGAGCATTTTACCGTCTATTCTCAAAAGATATCCTATCAAAGCTATTTCTCCGAATTTAAGCTCTATGCTTTCCTGCTTACCGGAATCATCTTCAACAGGTCTTTTTAGAGTGGCTTTACGAATAAAGTCATTCTGCAATACAGTTCCCTGATTTATCCCCTCAATCTTGAATTTAAAATCTTCTCCTACTCTTGGATTGGTTATTCCTCCTGTAAAAGTCAGCTTCGGTGCCTTTGCCTCTACAATCTCCACCGGTATTGTTGTCGCCTCATCTCCTGAAATAATCCTGATATAATTCATACCGGATCTTCTAAGCGCCTGTTGTCCGGCTTTGATTTTTAAAATGCCGTTGGTAGTTCCGTTAAAATCAGCCGTACTCTTTTCATAAACCAACACATCGTCCATACCCTTTGACTGTGAAGCCCCTGCCATTCGGGCAACATAAGAAATATTTTTAAACCATTCCTTTGCCTTGTCCGTAGATAATGCAAACTTAATCTCAACCTCCGGACCGCCGCTGAACGCATCTTCTAAAATCGCTTCTTTTACATAATAAGCAATTTCTTCCTTTTCCGTTCCCGTGCTGTTCAATACATCAAATGTGGTCTTAATCGGCATTTCTATCTTATTACCTTTAGAATCATAGCTCCCCTGATGATAATCAAAGACACTCATCGTCCCGTAGCTCCATACCCACTTAGGCATAACTTTATTACTCTTTTCAGCAAAAGAATCTCCGTTGCCTTTTGCATTAAATGTTACGGTTTGTTTCTTTCCGTTGTAGGTAACTGTAAGATTTTTATGATTCAAATGAACAATTTCCCACTTGGAAACAGAACCCGTATCACTCACCTTGGTAGGACGAATAGGAACTCCGTCCACCTCAAAACTACATTGATTAAAATCAATTCCGTCCTGCAAAACAATACTTAAATATTGCCCGAACCCTAAATCATTAATCTCTACAAGGGCTTCTTTTAAAATGCCTTCACCGGCTACTTTTTCCGCAGCTTCAGCTCTAACTACAGTGCTGTTCCCCAAAACGGGAGCTACCGACGGAAATGCCAAAGTAACGGCAAGTGCCACGCTTAAAAAAGCCTTTGACAGTGATTTCTTGTTGTACATAAATACCTCCTTAAAAATCAGTTATTTAATTGCATTGATCGGATAAAAAATAAAAAACGGTGTATAATCCATTACTCGATTCTAACCGCACAATCAATTATATTCAAAAAAAGTAAAAAGGCAATAATTTTTATCTATGTTTTTATTAAGTACTGTTTCTTGATGTTTGGCTTGTGTTTACTATATTAGAGCTTGCTTTCGGCATAGGCAACATAAGTATATTATGGCTAACTATTTTAAGAATTTAACTATAGCCAATTTTAAATAATTATGCTATGATATAATAAAATATTTAGTTGCTTTAAACTTACTAAATTTACACAAAAATGATCAAAAAAGGAGAATAGATATGAATATTACAAAAGAAACACTCGAAAAATTCAGTCAAAGATACAACAATGATAAGGCATCGGTTGTAGTAGGCAATGCCATAGCATCAAGCGGAATAAATGCCGCATCTCTTAACCAAAAAACCGTGAGAAAACACAATTTTATGTTTTCAGATACCACAAAAATGGGAGAGATAACGGAACAGAAACAGTCAGGAAGATGCTGGATGTTTGCAGCGTTAAATACAGCAAGAGTGGAAACGATGGCAAAGCTTAATATGAAGACCTTGGAATTCAGTCAAAACTATACCTTGTTCTGGGACAAGTTAGAAAAGGCTAACTATTTTCTGGATTCTATAATAGAAACCGCAAACGAGGATTTATCGGGAAGACTTGTAAGCTTTCTCTTAAAAGATCCGATGCAGGACGGCGGACAATGGGATATGTTCAGGGGCATACTTAAAAAATACGGAATAGTTCCGAAGTATATGATGCCTGAAACCTACCATTCATCAAACACCTCGGTCTTGGCCGCAAACCTGACAAGAAGATTAAGACGTGATGCCAAAATATTAAGAGAGTCTTTTGAAAACGGCAAGCAAAGTGCGGAGCTTGTGTCTATGAAAGAAGATATGCTGTATGAGATTTATAATATTTTGGTAAAGGCACTGGGTGTGCCCCCTACGATATTTGATTTTGAATATGAGGACAAGGATGAGAAATATCACGTGGACAGAAACTTAACCCCGATAGAATTTTTTAATAAATACGTGGGTTGGAATTTGGATGACAAAATCAGCATAATCAATGCTCCAACGAAAGACAAGCCATATGAAAAGATGTATTCAATAAAATATCTGGGAACTGTAAAGGAAGCCGGGGCAATAAAATATTTAAATCTTCCTATAGAGGAATTAAAATCCGCCGCAATTAAATCCATAAAGGACGGTCATCCTGTATGGTTCGGCTGTGATGTGGGCAAAATGTCCGACAGAAATTCAGGAATAATGGATCTGAATATCTTCGACTATGACGAAGCATTAACTCCTATGGGAGATTTTGATAAAGCGGCAAGGCTTGATTATCAGGAGAGTGTCTTAACCCATGCCATGGTGTTTACGGGAGTGGATCTTGATGAAAACGGAAAGCCTATAAAATGGAGGGTCGAAAACTCATGGGGAGAAAAGCTTGGAAAAAAGGGAATTTTCTCGATGTCCGACAGATGGTTTGAAGAATACAACTATCAGATTATGGTGGATAAAAAGTATATTGACAAAAAATACATAGATATACTCGGCACTGAACCTGTAATGCTTGAACCTTGGGATCCGTTCGGAGCACTTGCTTTATAATACCTGTGAGAATAATCCTATAATATAGTCTGAATATTTTACAGCCTGCTATTTGCCTACATAGAAAGTCTAATTTAAGACCATTTCAAATTAATAAAAACTGTAAAAACTTAATGTTCAAGAGCCTTTTATTTCTTCGGAAATGATAGGCTCTTTTTAAAAAGATTTATATTGCGATAACTCTTATATGATGTTATGATGGTAACGGAATATAATTAGCCTATTTAATAAAAGTTGACTTAACTATAAAGCGGGGGATATTATGGAATATCAAGTAGATTTAATATGAGATAAGGAAGCCGGTGTTTGGATTGCCACGAGTAAAGACGTGGAGGGCTTGGTTTTGGAGTCAGGGTCTTTGGATGCGTTGGTTGAGAGAGTAAGGTTTACAATTCCTGAATTATTGCAGCTTAATCATAAACAAAAGGATGCAAAAACACATTATGTCAAAACAATTTTTATCGCTATTAAAATCAAAATAATCGCTCCGAATATTTCGCTCTTTCCCTTAAAAACCCTATTAAATCCGTTCCCAATCATAGCCCCCGCAAAACAAATCCCAAAGGTAATTATCCCAATTACAAATGCGGAAAACATAATATCGGTATCAAGCAGGGCTAAACTTACCCCTACCGTAAAGGCATCTACACTGGTGGCAACAGCCAATAATACAATCTCTTTTAACGCCAATTTCACAATATCCACATCACAGACACTGTCTTCTTTTTTTATGGAATCAAAAAGCATCTTCGCTCCCACAAAAAGCAAAAGCACAAAGGCTATAATCTTATTAAACATCAAAAAACGCCCTAAATTTTGTCCTAAAAAATATCCCAAAATCGGCATCAGGCTCTGAAATCCGCCAAAGAAAAGCGCAATAAAAAGACTGTTTTTAAGGCGTTCCTTTCTAATTGACATTCCCTTACAGATGGAAATGGCAAAGGCGTCCATAGATAAGCCCACAGAAACCAAAAACAATTCAAAAATATTCATTTATTTTCCCTCTCAAAGCTTTTAAAAATTAAAAACGGATATTACTATAAAATTATTTTCCACTCATCTATCAGCCTGTTTATAGAATAAGCCGCATTTGCCGGACTTGAGCTTGGAAGCTTTACCCCCTTTATCCCCAAATCTTTTTCGGAAAATTGATGAAAATACTTATAAGAGGTGGCACCGTTACAGAATATTCTATCCACCCTTGAACCTTTTATTATCGGTTTTAAATCTGTAGGCACCACATTTTTTATAGTTGAATCGCTTGAGCCTATAATATCGCAACTGTAAATCGAGTCCCACACCGCTATATTGTGCTTAATCAAAAAAGCCCTTTTATCCTCTATAGTATCCGCTATTTCTTCATCAAAAATACCTGATAATATCTTCCAAAATCTATTCTGTTTATGCCCGTAAAAAAATCCGTATTCACGTGTCTTTATAGAGGGAAAACTACCTAAAATGAGTATTTTTGAATTTTTATCATATAAGGGCTTTAACGGATGAACTATAGTTTCATAATTTAAATACTTTGCCGCGATATTCTCCTCCTTATCATTCCTTACACCAATTCCAACATTTGTGAAGGATTATCAGCCGCCTTTACCTTATCAAAACCCTTTACTATAATCCCGTTTTCATCTATCAAATAAGTTGTCCTTACAACTCCCATATATGTCTTGCCGTAATTTTTCTTTTCTTTCCATACATCATAGGCAATCAAAACATCTTTTTCCTCATCGGATAACAAGGTAAACCTAAGATTGAATTTTTCCTCAAATTTTTTATGAGATGCCACAGAATCCTTGCTCACTCCTATGACTACAGCATCTTTTTGTGTAAACTGCGGATACAGTTCGGAAAAATTGCAAGCCTGCTTAGTACAGCCTGCGGTATTATCCTTAGGATAAAAATACAGAATTACCTTTTTGCCCCTGTACTCCTCCAATGTATGAATATTACCGTTTTGGTCAGGTAAAGAAAATGACGGTGCCTTTGTACCTATTTCAAGCATACTTCTTATCCCTTTCTTAATTTAATATCAATATAAATAACAGCTGTCTTCTTAAATCTCTCATAATAAATATAGGCTCATATTTAATCAAGCATTGCAGCCACATCAGATGCAAAAAACTCCTTAAGTGCTTTTTGCAAATAATATGTATCCTTTACACCGGCACTTTCATAAGGAGAATGCATCGCCCACTGTGCCAGCCCTATATCTACGGTCTTTAAGGCAACCTGCGTACTTGAAATATTGCCTAATGTAGAGCCTCCTATGACATCGGATCTGTTTGTAAATGTCTGTATAGGCACATCGGCTTTTTGGCATATAGCCTTAAAAACGGCGGCGGATACCGCATCTGTTGTATACTTTTGATTGGCACTGTATTTTATCACTATACCCTGATTTAACTTAGGGCGATTTACAGGATCTGCCTTTTGTTCATAATTCGGGTGCAGTCCGTGAGCATTATCGGCAGACACCATAAAACTGTCAGCTACAGCCGTCATATATTTTTCATCATCAAAATTAAGAGCCTTGTTTATACGCATAAGGGTATCCTTTAGAAACGTAGATGCCGCTCCCTGTCTTGTTCCCGAACCTACTTCCTCGTTATCAAATATCGCATTTACTATGATTGCATTATCGTTTTTAGATTCTACAAGGCTCACAGCCCCGCAATATGCACATTGCAAGTCATCAAGATGAGCGGATGCAATAAACTCATTATCAGCTCCCCAAACAGTTCCCTTTACCCTGCCTGTTAAAAAAAGGTCGGCATCTAAAATATCATTCTTGTCGATATTCAACTGTCTTGCAATAATATCCGCCAAATCAATATTGCTGTTTTTTTCAGCAAAAACAGGTAATAAATCTACCTGTGCATTATATTTATATCCGTCATTCGCTTCTCTGTTCATATGTATTGCAAGACTTGGTATCATCAAAATATTTCTGTCTATGTGTAAAAGCATCTCTTTTATTTTTAAGCCTGCCCTTATCATCACTCTTCCTGCTATGCCAAGAGGTCTGTCAAACCAGGGAGCCATCAGCATTCCGCCATATTTCTCGACATTTAACTTTATAAAACTCTTTTCCACCTCTATTTCGGCGTTCGGCTTTATCTTAAATGTCGGAGAATCTGAATGTGCAGCCATTATATTAAAGGCTTTATATTCTTTATCAGGAACCTTAAAAGCTATTATTGATGAACTGTTTCTTGTTACAAAATAGCTTCCTCCTAAGCTTATATCATATTTTTCATTCTCATTAAGTCTTTTAAAACCGGCATTTTCATACATTTGTGCCAATCCTGCAACTGCGTGAAAAGCACTTGGATTATTATCCAAAAAATCAATCAGTTTTTTAGAACTTTCTATATACTCATTCATATTTTTTACTTTTATAACTCCTCAAGCATTTTTGCAACATCTTCAAAATAGTTGTCATCTATCAGCTCTATAAGCCCGTTATCGCATAAATTTGCAATTTTCGGATCAATTGGAATCTTTGATAAAACCTTTAAATTATACATATCGGCAACAGCTTCAATATGACTTTCTCCAAAAATCTTATAGTCCTTATTATTATCGGGACATCTGAAATAAGACATATTTTCTACAATTCCAAGTATCCTTATATTCATCATTTCAGCCATTTTTACAGCCTTTG
>CAUUGW010000058.1:0-8712 GCA_963544785.1 uncultured Lachnospiraceae bacterium
CAAAGATTTAAGCTCTTTTTCAAAAGAATCTATGACCAGCTCAAACTTAGGACGCATTATTTCCGCGTGTTTTTTCATATGTTCATTTATTCCGTCAATATCTTTAAAAAATCTGAAATGTCTTAACTGATTTATCTTATCGTGTGATATACACTGTATAGACATATGTTTTTTTATCTGTTCCAAATTATCCTTTGATGAGGCAATTCCCGAAATTCCTGAGCCTGCAAAGCTTATCTTTGAGGTTGAGAAGAACATATAAGCAAGATCAGGATTGCCTGCATTCTCACATTCATCCAATATGTTTAAAATTTCAGCTTTTTTATCAAATTTTATATGATGTACGCAATAGGCATTGTCCCAAAATATTCTAAAATCCTTTGCCTTAGGTTTAAGATTTGCAAATCTTTTTACCGTTTCGTCGCTATAGCTGTACCCTTGCGGATTGGAGTATTTAGGAACACACCATATACCTTTTACGGCGTCATCTTCTTTTACAAGCCTTTCCACCATATCCATATCGGGTCCGTTTTGTTTCATCGGAACATATATAAGCTCCATACCGAAATACTCGGAAATCTTAAAATGCCTGTCGTATCCCGGAGCAGGGCATAAAAATTTTATTTTTTCAAGTCTGCCCCAAGCTGTATTCCCTGAAATTCCGTGTGTATAGGCTCTTGATATGGTGTCAAACATAATGCTTAAGCTTGAATTTCCGAATACTATGACGTTTTCTTTATTTACCTGTGCTACATCGGCTAATAAAGCCTTGACCTCCGAAAGACCCTCCAAGACTCCGTAATTTCTTACGTCAGTCCCGTTAAGAGCTTTAATATCGGAATTACCGTTTAATACGTCAAGCATAGGCATAGTTAAATCAAGCTGCTCCTTAGAGGGCTTGCCTCTTGACATATCCAAATTGATTCCTTGATTTTTAATATCGTCATACTGCTTTTTTAAGCCGATAATAATATCATTAAGCTCCTCTTTTGACATTTTTGAATATTCTTTTATCATCATAGGCTGTATAAATGTATTCCTTTCTAAAGTTATTTTATGATTCTATAATCAGATCATTGTGATTTTAAAAAAACGGATTTAAGAGCTTAAGCACAAAGCCTTATAATAGCGTCAGCGAACATCTTGGCACTCATTTTAAGGACAGCTAAATCCATAAATTCATCAGCTCCGTGCATATGATTGTCAACGCCCTCAACCTCACAGCCGAAAGCCACGCCGTTGTCTACATAATGTACATATGTACCGCCTCCGGTACTGTGAGGAACACCTTTTTTGTTAAAATAATCCTCATAGACTTCAAGCAAAGTACTGACAAAAAATGAATCGGCAGGAACGTGATGTGGCGGATCCATCTTTTCTTCTTTCATATCAAGTCCTATATTCGCAAGATTTTTTCTTATAACATTCGTTAAATTCTCATCATTTGCGCAAAGAGCCGCTCTGCAATCAAATACTCCGCTAAAATCACCGTTTTCAAAGGTTAGCATATTAAAGGACAATGTAAGAGCCCCCGATATCTCATCTTTCATAGCCACACCGATATTTTTTCCGTAATAATCTCCATAAGGAAATAATTTTGCTAAATTTTTTATCAAATTATTAGCCTCACTGTCAGATAAATCAATCTTTGACAAAATAGTTATAAGCGCTGTTAAGGCATTGTTTGAATTTTCAGGAAAAGCCGCATGCCCCCCTCTTCCGTCAATATGAAGCCTCACATTATCGTTATCCTTTGTAACGCTTAACTTTATATTGTTGTCATCTATCAGACCGTTCACGGTTGTTTCAAGCTCTTTAACCGATACACCTGATAAAACGGCGTAGGCTTTACCCGGAACGACATTGCTCTTAGAGCCTGAATGTATGGAAAGTACATTTATTCCGTCATTCCCTGTCTTAAATTTACCCGTAAATTCACTTGACAGTCTTCCCTTTTCCGTATTTACAACGGGAAATTCCGCATCGGGAGTAAAACTCATCTTGGCTGCTTTCTCCTTAGAATAGTAATAATCAAGGTCACTGCTTCCACATTCCTCATCTGTTCCAAGTATCAGGCGAACCCCCTCTTTAAGCTCATATCCAAGCTCCTTTACAGCCCTCATTGCAAAAATTGCGGCTATTGCGGGTCCCTTGTCATCGGCAGTTCCTCTGCCATAGATTTTATTATCCCTTATCACAGGTTTAAAAGGCTCACAAACCGTCCAACCCTCGCCCTCAACCACTACATCAAGATGGGCTAAGATATCAAGCCCGTATTTCTTATCATTGATATCTGCGGTTAAGACATAATTATCATAATTAGTAGTCTTAAAACCGTAGCCGTTAAGTAAATCTTCGGCATATAATAAGGCTCTCTGCACATTTTCCCCAAACGGCATATCGCCCTTTTTATCTGAGGTTTTACTGTCTATTTCAATAAGAGCCTTTAATTTTTCCACCATTTCATCAAAATGTGCATCAATATAATCGTTTATATCCTTGTTTATCATCAAATTTGCCCCTTATTTATAATTTACTATATTGCCGAATTCCTCTTTTAACGAAGCTCCGCCAACCAAGCCGCCGTCAATATCAGGCATTGAAAACAGCTCTTTTGCATTGGCGGCATTTACCGAACCTCCGTACTGTATTCTGATTGCGGCAGCTGTGGCACTGTCATATATCTCTTCCACGCAATCTCTTATAGCCTTGCAAACCTCCTGTGCCTGAGCGCTTGTAGCCACCTTTCCCGTTCCGATAGCCCAAATAGGCTCATAGGCTATAACAATATTTTTGGCATCATCGGCACTTACATTAAGTAATGCTATTTTTATCTGCTGTCTTACAAAGTCGATAGTCACATTCTGTTCTCTTTGAGTTAAGGTTTCTCCACAGCACACAATAGGAATAAGCTTATGTTCTATAGCCTTAAGCACCTTTTTGTTTACGATTTCATCGGTTTCCGCAAAGTATTCTCTTCGCTCCGAATGTCCTATGATCACATACTTTACTCCGGCATCAACAAGCATTGCAGGAGATATTTCTCCCGTGTAGGCACCGCTTTCCTCAAAATACATATTCTCAGCTCCTACAGCTATATTACTATCCTTTACGGCATCTGCTACCGGTATTATATCTATTGCCGGAACACAGAATACGACATCTACATCATCGTTTTTGACAAGCGGTTTCAGTATATTCACCAGTTTTACAGCCTCCGTAGGTGTTTTATTCATTTTCCAGTTCCCTGCTACTATCTTTCTTCTCATAATAAGTTCACCCCTTTTTATCACTGTTTATCATCTGCGGCAGCCACACCGGGCAATACCTTGCCCTCCAAGAATTCAAGTGATGCTCCTCCGCCTGTGGATATATGTGTCATCTTATCCGCAAAACCGAGTTTTTTAACGGCACTTACGGAATCTCCTCCTCCAACTATTGTCACGGCATTATTTAATGAGGCTACGGCATCACATATGGCAAGAGTTCCCTTTGCAAAGTTTTCAAACTCAAAAACTCCCATAGGTCCGTTCCACACTACCGTTTTAGCATCTTTAAGTGCATCTTTAAATAAAGCTGTGGTTTTTTCTCCTATATCAAATCCTGAGTAACCCTCGTCTACGTTCGCATCAGATGTTGCCTTAAATTCCGTATCATTCTTAAACTCTTTTGCAACTATATGATCTATGGGTAATAACAGTTTGACATTTTTATCCTTTGCCATAGCTATCATTTCTTTGGCATAATCAATCTTATCTTCTTCAAGTAAAGAATTTCCGACATTAAATCCTAAAGCCTTTTCAAAGGTATAAGCCATACCTCCGCCTATTATAAGCGTATCCACCTTGTTTAATAAATTCTTTATTACATTGATTTTATCGGATACCTTTGCACCTCCAAGAATTGCGACAAACGGACGAGCCGGATTTTCTACGGTTTCTCCTAAGAATTTTATCTCCTTTTCCATTAAATAACCGACCACGTTTTCCTTAGTAAATCTTGTGACTCCCACATTTGAACAATGTGCCCTGTGAGCCGTGCCGAAAGCATCATTTACAAAAATTCCGTCACAAAGACCGGCGAGTTCTTCGGCGTATCCCTTATTATTTTCAGGATCCTTGTCGTACTTTGTTTCCTCTAATCTGTATCTGGTGTTCTGAAGCAATAATACTTCTTTATCCTTAAGCTTTAATGCCAGCTCCTTTGTAGAATCTGATGTCACCCTGTCATCATCGGCAAATTTCACCTCAACACCCAGCCTTTCGCTTAAAGCCACGGCTACCGGAGCTAAAGAAAGCTCAGGAAGAGGATTGCCCTTAGGTTTTCCCATATGGGAGCACAGTATGAATCGCTCCGTCTATTCTGTTATAATTTTGTATAACACCGTCTTTCATAGGAACATTAAAGTCGCATCTTACAAGTACTCTTTTGCCGGCAATATTTTTCAAGTCGTCAATTGTTTTCTTCGCCATAGTATTCTCCTATTTTTATTTAAATAATGGCAGCGGTTTAAACCGCCGCCACCTGTTTGCAACTTATTCTTTTTTAATTATCCCAATTCAGCAAAATATTTAATAGTTCTGACCATCTGAGATGTGTAGCTGTTTTCATTATCATACCAAGATACCACCTGTACCTGATATAAATCATCAGATATGGGATTTACCATAGTCTGAGTGGCATCAAACAATGAGCCGTAGGTCATTCCGATAACATCTGAGGATACTATCTCATCTTCAGTATATCCGTAAGATTCCGTAGTAGCGGCTTTCATTGCGGCATTTACGGCTTCTTTTGTGAGCCCCGCCTTTTTAACCACAGCCACGAGAATAGTTGTAGAACCTGTAGGAACAGGTACTCTCTGAGCCGAACCTATCAATTTTCCGTTAAGCTCCGGTATTACAAGCCCTATAGCCTTTGCAGCTCCCGTACTGTTGGGAACTATGTTGGCGGCACCGGCTCTGGCTCTCCTTAAATCGCCTTTCTTATGCGGTCCGTCAAGTATCATCTGATCTCCGGTGTAGGCGTGTATTGTGGACATAATTCCGCTTTGAATCGGAGCAAAATCATTCAACGCCTTTGCCATCGGTGCAAGGCAGTTGGTGGTACATGATGCGGCGGATATTATCTTGTCTTCCTTTGTAAGTACATCATTATTTACATTGAATACTACAGTCTTTAAGTCATTTCCGGCAGGTGCTGAGATAACCACCTTTTTTGCACCGGCATCAATATGAGCCTGTGCCTTATCCTTAGCGGTATAGAAACCTGTACACTCAAGTACAACATCCACCCCTATTTTACCCCAAGGAAGATCAGATGCTTTTGCTTCTTTATATATGGTAATTTTTTTGCCGTCTACAGTAATCGAATCTTCGCCCGCTTCTACCGTATGCTTTCCCTCACCGAACTTTCCGGCATATCCGCCCTGAGCCGTGTCATATTTTAATAAATGAGCCAACATTTTCGGATCGGTCAGATCATTTATAGCTACTACATCATAGCCGTCCGCACCGAACATCTGACGAAACGCAAGCCTACCTATTCTTCCAAATCCGTTTATCGCAACCTTAACCGCCATTTTTTATTCCTCCTATATATTGTGGATTACTTGATTAATTACATCTATTTTATTTTACCTAATTATCATAAAAATATCAAGCAAAAGTTTATAAAAATATAGCTTATTCAGTATCGTCCGATGCTGAGGGCGTAAACGGAGTTACCGGCTTTACACTGTCTACAGGTCTCACCGGCTCAACTGTAATTTCCCCGTCTGATTTTATTATGTCTGCGGGCTTTTCAGGCTCGTCTACCTCCTCAACATCAGCAGGAGCTGCCGGATTAGACGGTGTTTCTACGGCATTAGGAGCTGCAACCTCATCAGGGCTTAAAGGCTCTGTCGGATTTACAGGTGCAGAGGGTTCTACCGGTTTTTCAGGACTTTTTACACCGGAATCGGAATTTGAATATCCGGTGTTATAATCCGCAAGGCTCACGCCCGAGCTGCAACCGAACATAGGTAAAACAGTCATTATAAATAATATTATGTATATTGTATTTTTAATAAGTTTATTCGTTTTCATAATCATATAATTTTTACAGTTTTTAAAAATATTTTTTCATAGTAAAAATGACCATACACAATATTATATGTATGATCATTTTTAAACTTCAGTCAAATAGGTATTATGATATTATTAATCTTACAATCAAGCATAAGTATCAACAACATTCCCTAAATGTGCAGGAGAGGGTACTGTAGCTCTCTGCAGCATATCAGTCAAAGCCTGAGCCTGTATCTCTTCCGTTTCCATAGCCTTTTTCATCAAAGACAATGAAATCGCACTTCCCTGATTTGCTGAAGCAATATTCATACTAACAGCTGCTATATCCATAATCGCTTTTCTCCTTTCGCTTATAAAATGAGCTTTCGCTCTTATATTTATATCGACATAAAACTCAAATACTTAAACATTACGGCCTTACTATTACCTCAAATGTCATAGATGCCGTAGATGAACCCACAGCTGCATCAGCCTTAAATCTGTACATATGTGCCGCCGCACCGTTTCCGGATATAACTATCTTATCTCCCGCCAAAGTTGCTGTGGGAAGCGGATTAAGAGCCTCTAAACAGTTAAATGTAAATGTAGCCTTTGATAAATCAATATCATTTGAATACTGATCCTTTAATCCCATAACCTTAATATTGTCAGCAGTTCCCGCAGATGTAACCACAGCAGAATTTTCGTTAAATACAAGAGCGGTAGCCACGGCATTATCGCCTATAGTAACAGTTACCGGTGTAAACTTAACAACCTTTCCCTCATAGGTATACTCTACAATTATAGAAGCAGTACCTTTAGACATCGGATTAATTGTATTATTTACCATAGTAAATACGGAACTGTCCGATGATGTGAATTTTACCTTATAATCCATATTGCTTTTTATTTCTTTTCCGTCACTGGTCTTTAAGCTTACAAAAAAGTTCATATTGGCAGTATCTTTTGCCAAAATTTTAGATGTGGCATTATCAGCCTTGTTATAATCAAAGGCAGCCATACCCTGAGAAAATCCCCAAGATGCAAGACTCACATTTTCGGTACTTTCCTTAGTAACGGCTATTTCTCCCGTTCCTTCAACCCTTTTTGTGCCGTTTTGATATGTTACGGTAATTTTTGCAACTGCTGAAGGGTCGAACATTTTCAGTTCATTGTTCACAGTATCATAAAAGCCCTTGCCGGCAGGAATATCAGCCTTTATCGTGATATAGTTTTTAGCGGTGGATGTAATATCCACACCGTTTTCATCAAGGACAGTATAAGCTATTTTCTTTCCTATGTTCATAGGAACGGTCTTTGTATTTATCTTAATAGAAGCTACATCACCCTTTAACGAATTAATTGATACGGTATAAACCTTTTTGTCTACCGGATTTGTATATTGCAGTTCATAAGAGCTTCCGCTGTTCAGCTGTATATAAGCTTCTATTTCCACACTCTTTTTGTCTTCACTTAATGTCAGTTTTTTAAGTGCCACCATACTGTTGCCGGTCTTGTCGTTAAGCTTGAAATCATCTATCTTTACATTGTCTGCAAATCCTGTAGAAAATGTCGCCTCTACCTTGTTCTCCGAACTTTGACGTGCGGAAAGCTTAGGTTCTTCTTTTTTCGGTGTATTGGCAGCGGCATCGTCCATTTTTTCCGGAACGGTTACCTCTAACTTTGCCTTAATCTTTTTATTGCTCAGGCTTTGAACGGTAATTGTTGCACTTCCGTCATCTACCGCCGTTATTTTATAACCGGTATTGTTCAGCTTCTTTACCTTTACCACATCACTGTCGCTGCTTTTAACCTTTATATGCCTGACAGCACCGCCGGGTATCACCTTCGCCTTGATATTAGCCTTGCCTGTGGACTTTACAGTCATACTCTTTCCTATTTCAAGCGTTATCTTTTTCTTTGAAAGAGTCAGTTTTTTTACTTTTACCGCAGCATTCGTAAAAGCAGGTGACAGGCTTGCAACCATTGCCGCCGAAAGGCAGACAGCCACAGCCTTTTTAATTGTTTTTGTAGATTTAATCATTTTTTTCCTCCTGTGTAAACTAAAAATTATATTATTTTGAATCTATTACTTCAGAAATATCGTCTTCATTTTCCGGAAAACTGTTCTCTTTTGAATTTCTTTTATCAGTAAATTTATTCACCACGTCAGGAACCATATCCATTATCTTGCTTGCGACATTTTGATTTTTGATATTGATTACTTTCGTTACTCCGTCCTTTATAACAAGAACTGCGGACGGGGTGATTTTTCCGCCCATTCCGCCTCCTCCCGAGTTTTTCTTATCGGAAACACCCGCCGTAGCCGCCGCCCCGAAGCTTATATCCATAAGCGGAACTATTATAGTATCATCAATATGAATGGCATCCCCTACAACGGTCTTTGCCGTTACAAAATGATCCATACCCTCAAATAAAGCCTTTACATTATCTGCAAATTTGTTATTATCCATTATCTCTCTTCCTATCCTCTTAATATCTTTTTTGCTCGCCCGATTGTTATCTTAATGTGCCTGTCACAAATAAATCTTAAGGCATACAAAATCACATATATAGGTATAATTATGCCATAAATCTTCATTTTGCCGCAAAACACTTCGTTGTCAAAATCGGGAGTGACTATAAGGTCGGTATTTAAATACCC
>CAUUGW010000059.1:0-8704 GCA_963544785.1 uncultured Lachnospiraceae bacterium
AAAAAGCAAGGATAATCAAAAGATTGGAGGTAGTCGAGGCGTTTAAGGAATCGGGCAACAGACCCGAATGGATGATACTTGACGTTATTCCTGTCATACCTCCCGACTTAAGACCGATGGTTCAGCTTGACGGAGGAAGATTTGCGGCTTCCGATCTTAATGACCTGTACAGGAGGATTATCAACAGAAACAACAGGCTTAGGAATCTTCTTGAGCAAAATTCTCCTGAAATTATAGTGAAAAATGAAAAGAGAATGTTGCAGGAGGCTGTAGATGCGCTTATTGACAACGGTAGACGAGGAAGAGCGGTGACGGGTGCAGGAAACAGACCGCTGAAATCTCTATCGGATATGTTAAAGGGTAAGAGCGGAAGATTCAGACAAAACCTGCTCGGAAAGCGTGTGGATTATTCCGGACGTTCGGTTATCGTGGTAGGGCCTGAACTTAAGATCTATCAATGCGGACTGCCGAAGGAGATGGCAATAGAGCTGTTTAAAACGTTTGTAATGAAAGAACTGGTTGCAAACGGTACGGCACATAATATAAAGGGTGCTAAAAAGATGGTTGACCGTCTACAAACCGAGGTTTGGGACGTGTTGGAGGATGTCATAAAAGAACATCCACTGATGCTTAACAGAGCACCTACTCTGCACCGTCTCGGAATACAGGCATTTGAGCCGATTTTGGTCGAGGGTAAGGCTATCAAGCTGCATCCGCTTGTGTGTACCGCATTTAATGCGGATTTTGACGGGGATCAGATGGCGGTTCACCTGCCCTTATCGGTAGAGGCTCAGGCTGAATGCAGATTCTTATTATTATCTCCGAATAATCTGCTTAAGCCCTCGGACGGAGGACCTGTTGCAGTACCCTCACAGGATATGGTTCTTGGAGTTTATTATCTGACACAGGAGCGAGAGGGTGCAAAGGGCGAAGGAAAGTTTTTCAAGGATATCAACGAGGCTATAGTAGCCTACGAGAATAAAATAATCACATTGCAAAGTCGTATCTCGGTACGTGTAAGCAAGAGGTTGCCCAACGGCAATGTTTGCTCTCAGGTGGTTACATCAACTGTCGGAAGATTTATCTTTAATGAGATAATACCGCAGGATTTAGGCTTTGTGGACAGAAGCATTGAAGAAAATAAATTGAATTTGGAAATAGATTTCCTTGTCAGGAAAAAAGAGTTAAAACAGATACTTGAACGTGTCATCACAAATCACGGAGCTACCAAGACTGCGGAGGTTCTTGACGATATTAAGGCAATGGGATATAAGTATTCCACAAAGGCGGCTATTACCGTATCAATCTCCGATATGACGGTTCCCGATGAGAAGCCTGATATGCTTAAAGAGGCTCAAAAGAAGGTTGATCAGATTAATATGAATTTCAAGATGGGTCTGACCAATGAAGAGGGAAGATACAGCGAGGTAATTCGTGTTTGGAAAGACACCGACGAGAGATTGACCAAGGCATTGTTGGAGGGGCTTGACAAATATAATAATATTTATATGATGGCGAACTCCGGAGCAAGAGGTTCCGACAAACAGATAAAACAGCTTGCGGGTATGCGCGGACTTATGGCTGATACCACAGGACATACAATAGAGCTGCCTATCAAGTCGAATTTCCGAGAGGGGCTTAACGTATTGGAGTATTTTATGTCTGCACACGGTGCAAGAAAGGGTCTGTCCGATACAGCCTTAAGAACTGCGGATTCGGGATTTTTGACAAGACGTCTTGTGGATGTCGCTCAGTCTTTAATTATCAGAGAGACCGACTGCTGCGAGGGCGAGGAAGAAATTGCAGGCACATATGTGTCTACATTTAGAGACGGCAAAGAGGTAATAGAGGATATTAAGGAGAGAATCACGGGAAGATTCTCATGCAACGATATTCTGGATGTCGACGGTAACGTGCTTGTGGCTAAAAACACTATGATTACAAAAAAAAGAGCAGATGAGGTTATAGCCAAAGGTGTAGATGAGAATAAAAAGCCGTATGAAAAGATAAAGATAAGGTCAATTCTTAGCTGTAAATGCAAAAACGGTATTTGCTCTATGTGTTACGGGTCAAATATGGCTACCGGAGAAATGGTACAGATAGGTGAATCTGTCGGTATAATCGCCGCTCAGTCGATAGGAGAGCCGGGAACTCAGCTCACAATGAGAACATTCCAAACCGGTGGTGTTGCCGGAGGAGATATTACTCAAGGTCTTCCGAGAGTCGAGGAGCTGTTTGAGGCAAGAAAGCCTAAGGGTCTTGCAATAGTCAGCGAGATTGACGGTGTTGTTTCTATCGGAGAGGGAAAGAAGAAAGAGGTCACCGTTACCAACCGAAAGGACAACGAAGCAAGAACATATCTTATACCCTACGGTTCCGTTCTTAAGGTTGAAGAGGGTCAGGAATTATATGCCGGAGATGAGATAACTCAAGGCAGCATTAATCCTCACGAATTGCTTGAGATTAAGGGAGCGGAGGCTGCTCAGAATTATATGATTCAGGAGGTTCAAAAGGTCTACAGGTTACAGGGTGTGGAAATAAATGACAAGCACATTGAAGTTATTGTGCGTCAGATGATGAAGAAAATCAAGGTGGAAGACAACGGCGATTCCACTTTGCTTCCCGGAACTTTTGTTGACGTATTGGAATTAAACGATATAAACAGACGGTTGATTGAAGACGGATTAAATCCCGTACAGGGAAAACAGGTAATGCTTGGAATAACCAAGGCTTCACTTGAAACCGATTCATTCTTATCCGCCGCATCTTTTCAGGAAACCACCAAGGTACTCACGGCTTCCGCAATCAAGGGCAAGGTCGATAAGTTGCTCGGATTAAAAGAAAATGTAATTATCGGAAAATTAATACCCGCAGGTACCGGAATGAAAGCATATCACAACGTAAAACTGAGTACGGAAATAAAAGAAGATGAGGCTGTTGCTGACGAAGAGCTTGTCAGCACGGATACGGATGCTGTTTAGAATAGTATAAAATAATATAATCTATAAAGCTGAAAACAAAGTCATTGTATTTTTGCGATGACTTTGTTTTTTCGGTTTTTGGCGTTTATACACAGTATTAGGCTGTCTGCTTATATTTTATTGTTAAAACTTTATGGAAAAAGCAAAAAATTAACAAAAATATATTGACAAATTTATATAAAATTGATAAAGTGTAATTGATGTGTAAAACACAGCATTATAAAAATATTATAAGAAAGTATGAGGAGATTTAAGATGGGAAATTTAGTTCAGAAGTACATCGATATCGCTAAGGCGAAAAATCCCGGAGAGCCGGAATTTTTACAGACAATCGAAGAGGTTTTAACTTCAATAGAGCCCGTATTGGAAGCTCACCCCGAGTATGTTGAAGCCGGTTTGATTGAAAGACTTATCGAGCCTGAAAGAGGTATAAGCTTCAGAGTTCCTTGGGTGGACGATGCAGGCAAGGTTCAGGTAAACAGAGGCTATAGATTCGAGTTTAACAGTGCTTTAGGACCATACAAGGGCGGAATGAGATTTGCTCCCAATGTATACCCCGGTATACTTAAGTTCTTAGGATTCGAGCAGATTTTCAAGAACAGTTTGACAGGCTTGCCGATAGGCGGCGGAAAAGGTGGAGCGGACTTTGATCCTAACGGAAAGTCCAATGGAGAAATAATGAGATTCTGCCAGTCTTTCATAACAGAGCTTTACAGACACATCGGACCTGATACTGACGTTCCGGCAGGCGACTTGGGTGTAGGCGGAAGAGAGATCGGATTTATGATGGGACAGTATAAGAGGATAGTTAACCGTTATGACGGAACATGGACAGGTAAGGGTGTTCCTAACGGCGGTTTGGCAGGAAGAACTGAGGCTACAGGCTACGGTATCGTATTCTTTGCAAGAGAGATGTTAAAGCATTGCGGAGAAGATTTAAAGGGAAAGAAAGTAGTAGTATCAGGATTCGGAAACGTTTCTTGGGGTACTGTTACAAAGTTAACTCAGTTGGGTGCAAAGGTTATTACAATTTCAGGTCCTGACGGATATATTCTTGATGAAGACGGCGTAACAGGCGAAAAGATAGACTATATGTTGGAACTTAGAAATTCAGGAAAGAATGTTTGTGCTCCATATGCTGAGAAATTCCCTAATGCTAAGTTCTTCGCAGGCAAGAAGCCTTGGGAAGTAAAAGCTGATCTGTATATTCCTTGTGCTACTCAGAACGAAATCAGAATTGAAGATGCCAAGACAATGGTTTCAAACGGATGTAAGTATCTCTGCGAGGGTGCTAATATGCCTTCTACAAACGAAGCTATTGAGTATCTGCAGAAGAACGGCGTGGTAGTAGGACCTTCCAAGGCTGCAAATGCCGGCGGTGTTGCATGCTCTTGCCTTGAGATGAGCCAGAATGCACAACACATCGTATTCTCTGAGGAGGATGTTTACAGACAGTTGGAGGGTATTATGGTTAATATCTTCAAGTTGTCAGCCGATGCATGCGAGAGATACAACTTAGGATTCAACCTTATTGCAGGTGCCAACATTGCAGGATTTGAAAGAGTTGCAGAAGCTATGATGCTTCAGGGTATCGTTTAATCAATCAGGCTACTCGGTGACATATAATATATAAGATTTAAAGAAATAAAACAGCTTCAAGGGTTTTCCTTGAAGCTGTTTTATTTATAGAAGAAGCCAAAAGTTATCTTCCATTATAGACACAAATCCGAAGCAATGTTTGACGAAAAACAATGTGTCTAATACAGAGTTCGGATATACACAATGGAGTGGACCTGACGGGAATCGAACCCGTGTCCGAAAGCACATTCAAATATAATTCTCCCATTACAGTCCTTATTTTTACATTCCCTTGTGCAGCCGCCCAAGGACAGGCTGTTACACTCGGTAGTCTATAATCTCGAACAGAGCTTAGACACTCTCTGTCCGGTTCCTCACATAAGATGATGCCGCTATCCTTTGCAGTGAGTTACAAAGGGGCGACAGCCGCCTTTAATTAGGCAGCGAATGCGTAATCTACGCTATTTTCTTTTGCATTTATATTTAAGTTGGGTATTTAAGCTCACCCGCAGCTAACGGCTATATATTTTTCAGCACTCCCGTCGAAACCTTGACAAGCCCGAAATGTGATTTTACTATATAATATCCTACTTTAAAAGTCAAGAAAAATGCTTAAAAAAGCTGATTTTTCACATAATCAACATTTTTGTATGATAACTTGATTTAAATTAATTGAAAAAAAGCTACGGCAAATACATATATGATACAGTCCAAAGGCTTTGCCGTAACGAATAAGCTGATAAGTGCAACCGTATACATTTGTTTAATAAAAATATCTTTACAATGAAAAGTAAATGATATACAATGAAAAATGAAAGGAGATGATATTATGGCACAAGTTAATTTCAGAATAGATGATACGATTAAGGCAAAGGCTGAAAGCGTTTGTACCGCAATGGGTTTAACTATGTCATCGGCTATCAGTATATTTCTTACTAAGGTTGCCAATGAAAAAAGAATACCCTTTGAAGTATCGGTTGACCCGTTTTATAGTGAGGAACATATCGCTATGCTTGAAAAACGTATAGCGGATATGAAAGCAGGACGAAACACCCAAGAGAGGGAACTTATCGAGGTTGATTGATGAAGAAGATATGGCACGATGAAGCGTGGGATGAATATCTCTATTGGCAAACGCAGGATAAAAAGACCCTAAAGAAAATTAATCGGCTGTTATCGGATATTGACCGAAATGGGTATCATTGCACAGGGAAGTCCGAACCATTAAAGGGTAATCTTTCGGGGTATTGGAGTGTTCGCATTGATGAGAAAAACAGGATAGTATTTCGTATCGCTGATGATGTTTTAGAAATAGCAGAATGTGGCTCTCATTACGGAGAGAAATAAAGCGAGAACACGATCAAGGGGGCAAGCTTGCGGGTGGAGATTTTTAACCATAGGGAGAAAATACAACTCATATCACTTGATGAAGTGGAGCGACACACTTGTCTGAAATTAAGCAGAGTTTTTGAAAGGATAATCTAATGCAAAAATTAAAAATATTGGTAGTCGATGATGAAAGCAGAATGAGAAAATTGGTAAGAGATTTTTTGGTCAAAGAGGATTATGACATAATTGAAGCAGCTGACGGAAAACAGGCACTTGATATATTTTACTCCAATAAAGATATATCTCTTATTATCTTGGACGTTATGATGCCGGAGATAAACGGATTTGAGGTTTGCAAAGAGATAAGAGAAGCATCTGACGTTCCGATAGTAATGCTCACGGCAAAAGGGGAAGAAAGAGACGAGCTTCAGGGCTTTAAAATAGGTGTTGATGAATATATTTCAAAGCCGTTCAGTCCTAAAATTCTGGTAGCCAGAGTCAATGCCATATTAAAAAGAAGCTTGGGAGAAAACGGCAAGGACGATATCATAGATGTCGGCGGAATTATAATAAATAAAATTGCTCATACGGTCACCATTGATGAGGAAAAAATAGATTTGAGTTTCAAGGAATTTGAATTGTTGCTATATTTCGCCACAAATCAGGGAGTGGCTTTAAACAGAGAAAAAATTCTCAATAACGTTTGGAACTATGATTATTTCGGAGATGCCAGAACTATTGATACACATGTTAAAAAACTGCGTTCCAAGCTTAAAAAGAAAGGTTCATATATCAAGACTATTTGGGGAATAGGATATAAATTTGAAACGGTATAAAAACTATGATAGAAAGAATCAGGTCATCTCTTAAATTACAGGTATCACTTGTTTTTATGGCTCTGACCGTTTTGATAATATTAATCAGTCAATTCTTCACAAGTTTTTTTATGGAAAGGTTTTTTATTGACTGGAGTAAAAGACAGTTGCAGACGGCACATAATATGGTAAAGGAGCTGCTTAATTATACGGTGGAAAGCCCTGATTCCAAAAGCTTTATAATTAATGAACAGGGCAATGTTCCATATATAAATTTATTAAAAATGTGTTCCGCAAACAGAATTTCCGTATATTTATTCACATCGTCAGGCTCAATAGTAGTATTCAGCGGTGACAGTCTGGAACAAAAAGAGTCTGATAAAATGTTCGAGAGAATTTTTAAAAGTGATTATAAAAAGAGATCCGTTTTGGAACATAGTGATGATTATATAATTCATTCCTATAACGACAGTTTATCCGGAAGCACTTATATGGAGCTTATCAGCAAGCCTGAATCCGAGGATACATTTGTGATAAGAACAGATCTGAAAGCTATTGAAAGACATGTTTTCTTATCAATTCAATTTACAAGATACTCTCTTTTAATGATAATTCCGCTGTCTTTTTTACTTATCTGGTTCTTAACAAGAGTAATTACAAGACCCATAATAAAGATGACCGAGATTTCGGAAAAAATGATAAATCTTGATTTTGATGCAAAATTTGATATTGATTCAACCAATGAAATCGGTGTTTTGGGAAATAATTTCAATAAGCTGTCAAAGGTGCTTGAAAACACGATAAGTGAGCTTAAAAGTCTGAATTTATCTCTTAAAGAGGATATTCAGGAAAAGGATGAAAACGAGCGTAAAATGAGTGAATTTGTTTCTGCGGTATCACATGATTTGAAGACTCCCGTAGCTTTGATTCAGGGATATGCTGAGGGGCTTAAGGAGTTTATAAACGACGATGCCGAAAGCAGGGAGTTTTATTGTGATGTAATCATAGATGAAGCGGGCAAAATGAATGATATGATAAAGAAGCTGATCAGCCTTAACTATCTTGAACTCGATTCTGAAAAGCTGAATATGCAGCGAATTGATATGATAAGCCTGTCAAGGAACATAGTGAATCAGTATGAATATGCCTTGCAGCAAAGGAAAACAGACCTAAAAATAGTTGTTTTGGACGATGTAAAATGTGCTTGGGCGGACGAATTTAAAATAGAGGAGGTAATAAATAATTATGTTACAAACGCTATAGATCATGTCAAAAGTGTTGATAATGAAGAGGGTGCTATAGTTATTACTCTAAGAAAAAACGGTGATAAATTCAGATTTGAGATATTTAACACGGGAGATTTAATTCCGGAGCAGGATTTGGACAGGCTGTGGGACAAGTTTTTTAAGGTGGACAGGGCAAGGAACAGGCAGTTCGGCGGTAGCGGAATAGGTTTATCCATAGTAAAAAATATTATGAACAGGCATAATCAGGCTTATGGAGTTGAGAATTATAAGAACGGGGTTATGTTTTATTTTGAGCTGGATTTGGGTTAAAATCGTGGAATTATAAAAACAATCAATTTGTCAAGTACCAATTCTGCTACTTAAAACGACATATTTCGTGTTTTTTGTTTTTAAAAATTTATTGTAGAATAGAAATAAAAACAATAACAAGGAGGACGCAAAATGTATGTGAAAAGCGGAAAATTAAAAATTTTTAAGGGGCTTATGGTTTTAATCGCCTGTATCATAGCATTTGCGACGGTATTTTTAAGGATCGGAATTGATGCCCTTGCCGGTGAGGAGGTAATGTATTGGGACGGGGGAGAAAGGAGAATAAATGCGGAACTTATCACAAACGGTTCTGATAGTTTAAATGAAACAGTGAAATGGTATGTGGTCAAGAATGCTGTTACAATAGATAACAGAGTTACAGTAAATGGTGATGTTCATCTGATTTTGGCGGACGGGGCATATCTTAACGCAAAACAAGGAATAG
>CAUUGW010000060.1:0-8650 GCA_963544785.1 uncultured Lachnospiraceae bacterium
ACTTAACATAAGTAAAGACATATAGTGATTTAATCTGTAGGGCATATTGTAGCTTAAGGTACTTTGAGCCTCTATCACAAAGTATATTTTTTCCTTATATTCTTCTTTAAATAAATCTCCTGAGAGTATTACCTGCTTGGACAAATCACCTGTCAGTGTAACATCATTTTCTACACTGCCTATCTTTTTATCCTTATTGATATTATTATACTCTTCATCAGGTAAATACAAATGTATGTTCCTTATCTCATATTCAGGCTTTAGAACGAACTTAAGCCAGATATTCACCATATCCGTTGCTGTTTTGCTGTCACAACACAGAGCCTTAAATATCTCATCATATATATTCTTTAATTTCTTGGATACCTTTATCTCATCTAAATTTGACATACTCCCCGTTTCCTATAATATAAACCTTAATACTCCTGAATCCTAATATAATTATACACCAAAATCTCATATTTTTCCACTCAAAAAACACCTTAAGTTTTGGCATTTTATCGTATAAATAATTATTTTATATTTTTATCAAAATCACCGTCATAATTGGTACTTGACAAATTAAAGAAAATGTGGTTGTGTGATATGTGGGCAAATACAGCTAAATATTAAATTAAAATAATTAAGGCGTAGGAGTGATTATGATTTTAAATAAATTATTGGAAAAATTGGAAGACTTTGCACCCGTAATCTTATCCGAAAATGATTCTTGGGATAATTCGGGACTGCAAATAGGGGATAAGAGTGCTGAAATAAAAAAAATCCTGTTATGTATGGACATCACAAAAGAAGTTGTTAAAACCGCCGAAACGGAAGACTTTAATTGTATAATAAGCCATCACCCGTTAATTTTTAAAGGTATTAAATGCTTCGATATGGCAGAGTATAAGTCCTCCTTGATAGCGGCTCTTATAAAATCTGAAATAAATGTTATCAGTATGCACACCAATCTTGATGCCGCAAAATTCGGGGTTAATTATGCCCTGTGCAAAAAATTGGAACTGTCGGACACCTATTTATTATACGAATCCGGCACTTATGATAATGAGCCTTACGGCTACGGTCTTATAGGTAATTTAAAAAATAAGATGGATTTAGATACCCTATCCAAGTTTACAAAAGATAAATTAAATGCCGCCGCTCTAAGATACGCGGGAGAGCCTGACAGGATTGTCAAAAGAGTGGCAGTATGCGGAGGCAGCGGCTCTTCATTTATAAAAGCCGCTGTAAAGAAAGGAGCTGAAGCATATATCACAGGCGATATAGGACACCACGATGCTCAGCAGGCTCTTGAAAACGGCTTAATGATAATAGATGCGGGGCATTTTGACACCGAAAAACACGTACTGCCGGAATTAAAAAAATATATAGATAAAATTTCAGAAAAAGAGATTATCACCAAAATTTTTGATAATAATCCCTTTAAGTTTATTGCGGTCTGACCCCGCTTATTTTAATTTTATCCTATGCCTTTAAATACTATACCCAATATCAGCACCAGAATCGTTATTCCGCAAAATACATACTTGCTTAAAAAGGTAAAGACAATACCGGTTGTCTTTATGTTTCTGTTTTTATTTATCTCGTTCCTTACAAAGTCATTTTTGCAAACCCAGAAAAACATAATTCCGGAAAGGGCAGCTCCAAGCGGACAAAGATATATAGATACAAAATCCATCCAAGAGGATATTATTCCCTGTATACAGATACTTATCATACTGCCGAAAGTGCCTATTACGGCAACCGCCTGCCATCTTTTAATCTCAAAAAGCTCTTCAAGTGCCGCTATAGGAGTTTCAAACAGGTTAATCAGAGAGGTCAATGCCGCAAATAAAACAGATATGAAAAATATAATCACTAAAATTCTGCTTCCGTTTATACCCTTGAATAAGTGGGGCAGGAATACAAACATCAGACCGGGTCCTCCCATATCAAGCTTTGCACCGGTGGTTGCCATAGCCGGTATAATAACAAGGCTTGCCAAAATTGCGGCTACCGTATCAAAGAATGCCACTGTAAATGCAGATGCCACGACATTCACCTCATCTGACAGATATGAGCCGTATATCAATGTGCCGCTGCCGGCAAGTGAAAGTGAAAAAAAAGCCTGTCCAAGTGCAAACACCCATATTAGAGGATCTGCCAAGCCCTTTATATCTATTGTAAAAATATATTGATAGCCTGCGTTTGCGCCCGATTGAAAGCTGATATAAACCGCAAGCCCCAAGAATAAGAGAAAAAATAACGGCATCAGTATCTTGTTGGCACGCTCAATGCCTTTCGATACTCCGAAAATCATAATTAAAAAGCAGGCGATAAGACCCGTTATCTGCCAAAAACTGTTTCCGAAGCCTGTAGCCATTTTGCCGAAGTATTCACCATACTCGTCTACATTCTGCGGCAACATTAGTCTTCCGCTGATTGAAGAAAAAGCATACTTAAAAATCCAGCCCACAACCACCGCATAGCCTATTGCAAGTGCAAGGCTTGACAAAATAGGTATAAATCCGAGAGCCTTTCCGAAGCCCTCTTCCATATTCCTTTGCTTTAAGGCGGCACCGAATGCCTTCGTAGGCCCGCCCCTCATAGCCCGTCCGAAGCTCATCTCTCCCACCACTCCGGTTAAACCGAGCAAGGCTACACATATAAAATACGGTAACAGAAACGTGCCTCCCCCATATTTCGATACTCTGGTCGGAAAGAGCCAAATATTTCCCATACCGACGGCAGAGCCTATACAAGATACGATAAAGCCCCATTTACTTGCAAATGAATCTCTTGATTTTGATATGTTTTTACTCATAAATGCACCTCCGACTTAAATTTTAAAAGTGCTTTATATTTTACCTTTAAAGTAAGCTTATGTCAACCGATTATGCATAATTATTCATTAAATGTAAATTATGGTCAATTATTCATCATAATTTGACAAAAAAATAATTTTTTTAAAAAGCCTCTTTACAAAAGACAAATTTTGTTGTAGAATAAATCTAACCTAAATCTAACCAACTTGGAGTTGATTAAAACATGATTTGGAAATAAGTCAATTTAAGGAGGGTCTTAATTATGAAATCAAAAAATAAAAGAAGCAATTTTACAAAGAGAACTTTAAACATAGCATTAGCATCCCTGCTGGTAGCGGAAACTATCGCACTGCCTTACAATGTATCGGCAAATGATTCCCATTCCAAAATGAATATTCAGGCTGTTTCACTATCGGAAGAATCATCTGTAGAGAATAATGATAAATTGGCGGAACTTAATTCCGAGGAACAAAAAGACATATCTACATTAGAATTGAATGATGCTAAAACTATAAAAGAAAATGAGGGAGCTCACGCAAGAGAGATAGACAAGGCGATTCGAGGACTCAACTATGATAAAAACGAGATCTTATCCTCAAACGGAGAGAGCGTTGAGAGCTTTGTTCCAAGAGAAGGAATTTATAATAACGGAAGCTTTATCGTTGTTGAGAGAAATAAAAAATCAATATTCAATTCTCCGGTTGATATATCGGTGATCAACTCTATCGTTGACAGAACCTATCCCGGTTCTTTGCAGTTGGCAAACCGCTCCTTAATTGAAAATAAACCCACCTCATTTACTCTTCCAAGGAAGCCTATTAATGTGAGCATAGATTTGCCGGGCTTAGGAAGCGATAACACGATATTGGTTGAAAAACCCACTTACGGAAATGTTTCAGCGGCTATAGATACATTGATTAATCGTTGGAGCGACAGAAACAGCAAGACTCATACCCTGCCTGCACAGACTCAGTATTCAGAAACCATGGTTTACAGTAAAGCTCAGCTTGAAACTGCTCTTAATGTAAATGCCGACTTGCTTGAAAAATCATTGGGAATTAATTTCAAGGCAATATCGGACGGCGAGAAGAACGTAATGGTTGTGGCATATAAGCAGATTTTCTATACGGTAAGTGCAGAGACCCCGAGCAGACCCTCCGATTTGTTTGATGACAGTGTGACTGCTCAAGAATTGTGTGAAGAGGGAATGAACGACTCCAATACTCAGTTAATGGTATCCTATGTATCCTACGTAAGAAATATCTATGTAAAGCTTGAAACATCATCAAAGAGCAAAGATGTCGAAGCTGCATTTAAGGCATTGATTAAGAAAGTGAATATAGAGGGAAACACCAAATATCAGGATATCTTAAAAAACAGCTCCTTTACAGCCGTTGTACTTGGCGGAGATGCCAAGAAACATAGTGAACTGGTTACCAAGGACTTTGATCAGATACGCCGGATAATAAAGGATAATTCAGAATTCAGCATCACAAATCCGGGTTATCCAATCTCCTACACGGGAAGCTTCCTGAAAGACAATTCCATTGCCGTGGTCAATAAATTGACAGAATATATCGAAACAACCTCAACAGAATTTACCGGTGCAAAACTTAATTTGGACCATAAGGGCGGTTATGTTGCACAGTTTGCGGTTACGTGGAATGAGGTATCATATGATGATAAAGGAAATGAGATTTTAACCCTGAAAGAATGGGAGGGTAACTGGAAAGACAGGACAGCTCATTTTAACACGGTGATTCCGATTCCCGCAAATGCAAGAAATATCAAGGTGTTGGCAAGAGAATCCACAGGACTTGCTTGGGAATGGTGGAGAAATATAGTCAATGAGACCAATGTACCTCTGTCCAAAGATATAAATGTGAGTATATGGGGAACTACCTTATATCCTCGTACATCAGTAACATTCAATAATAAGTAATACAAAAATTTGTTCATAAGCTTAAGTTTCAGTGCAATACAAAAAAGCCTTAAACCCATTAAGGGTTTAGGGCTTTTTATTAATTTAAATCATTTATAGTCTTAAAATTTTTATTTCGCAATTATTAATCTCTTTGCCGCTTCCTGATTTCCTTTCGGACAGGGTATTGCTATTATTCCCCCGAACGGCATCTGTGCACACAGCCTGTAGGACTTGGGAAGATTAAACAGCTCACGCACCTTATCATCAATAATCGGATTATAGTGCTGAAGATTTGCCCCTATTTTCAACTCGCTTAACGCCGTCCATACGGAAAACTGCATCATACCGTTCGACTGTTCAGCCCAAATCGGAATATTATCGGCATATAGCGGTTCCTGTTCCTGTAATTTTTTCAATACATCATCATCTATAAAAAATAGAACCGTTCCATATCCCGCCTTAAATTCTTTTATCTTCTTTTCGGACACCTTTCCGTCAAATGCCTTATATATTCTGTCCCAAAGCTCCTTATGTTTATCCCCCAATGCCAAAACAATCCTCTGAGACTTCATATTAAAGGCATCAGGGACAAATTCAATCACATTAAGGACAGTATCTGTCAATTCACTCTCATCAATCGGCAGTACATCACTTATTGCATAAACCGACCTTCTTGATTCCAACAATTTTATTGTAGACATATATGTTCCTCCTAAATTATACAAAGTTCACTTTTTATATTTTTTAATACTCTCAGGTTTTATGCAATAGTGTAATTAAATATATTAAAAATCAGTCATCGCTGTTATCAGCAGCCCTTGCCGCCACTTCCTTTTGCTGAACCTCACTCGGTGCAATCTCATAGCGTGCAAGCTCGTAAGAATAAATACCCATACCGCCCGTCATCGAACGAAGATTGGTGGAATATCCGAACAGCTCACTTTGCGGAACCTCAGCCAATATTTCCTGCAATCCGTTTCCGGTGGGATTCATTCCCAACACCCTGCCGCGCTTTTTATTCAAATCTCCCATCACATCGCCCGTATACTTGTCCGGAACAACCACCTTTAATGACATTATAGGCTCTAAAAGCACAGGATCGGCTTTCATTATACCGTCTTTAAATGCCATAGAAGATGCGGTCTTAAATGCCATTTCAGATGAATCCACAGGGTGATAAGAGCCGTCATACAATACCGCCTTTATACCTACTACAGGATAGGAGGCTAAAGGTCCTTTAAGCACCGATTCCTGCAAACCCTTTTCAACGGCGGGGAAATAATTCTTGGGAACCGTTCCGCCCACCACGGTCTGTTCAAATATGTATGCGGTTTCCAAATCTCCTGAAGGCTCGAAAGTCATCTTTACGTGTCCGTACTGTCCGTGTCCTCCTGATTGCTTCTTATACTTGGCTTCTATGTCGGACTTCTTCCTGATTGTTTCTTTATATGATACCCTCGGCTTGCTTAACTTGATTCCTACCTTATATTCATTTAACAATCTGCTTGCAATTACCTCAATATGCAGATCTCCTATTCCGTAAATCAATGACTGATGATTCTCAGGATCATTAACAAGCTTCAATGTCAGATCCTCTTGAGACATCTTCTGTAATGACTGTGCCACCTTATCCATATCCGCCTTATTCTCCACCTCATAGGACATGCAGGTATAGGGCTTTGATATGTCGGGCTTTGTATATATAATAGGGTTCGCCTTGGTGGACAGACTGTCTCCGGTCTTCGCCGAAGCAAGCTTTGCTAAAGCTCCGATGTCTCCTGCATGCAGCTCTCCCACCTCTTCAGCCTTTCCGCCGTTCATCACGTAAAGCTTTCCTATCTTCTCTTCAACATCTTTATCATTGTTATAAAGCAGATCGTCGGCCTTTATAACTCCTGAATTAACCTTAATCAGAGAATATTTACCGATAAACGGGTCAACCACGGTCTTGAATATATTGGCGGACTTAGGCTTGGAAAAATCGTAATTCGCCTCAAATATTGCATTGGTCTTTCCGTTTATACCGACCTTTTTCACCTTGTCGGGACTTGGAAAATACTTAATTATGTCCATTAACAGGTTATGCAGGTTACGAAGCTCCGTAGCCGAGCCCATAAGTATCGGAAAAATATTACAGTCGTCCACATTAAATTTCGTAGCCGCCCTTATCTCATCTATTGTAAATGTTTCACCTGAAAAATATCTATCCATAAATTCCTCACTGGTTTCAGCTACGGCTTCCATTATGGAATCTCTATATATTTCAAGATTTTCTTTACAATAATCAGGAATTTCACATTCGGTTCTTTCGCCCGGCTTTCCGAATCTTCTGCCCGCATTTTTTACAATGTTTACATAGCCTACAAACTTTTCATTATCACGAATAGGCTGATAGAACGGAGCAATCTTTTTTCCATATAACTCTGTCAAATCCTCCACCACCTGTCTGAAGCTGGCATTGTCAATATCCATCTCTGTAACGAAGAACATACGTGGAAGATTATATTTCTCACATAAATCCCAAGCCTTCATGGTGCCGGCTTCAACACCGGCTTTACCGGAAACAACTATAATAGCAGCGTCGGCGGCACTCACCGCCTCATCAACCTCACCTACAAAATCAAAATACCCCGGAGTATCAAGCAAATTTATCTTATGGTGATCGTAAAGTACGGGAACAACGGATGTAGCAATGGAAAAATGCCTTTTTTGCTCTTCTTTGGTATAATCACTGACGGTATTTCCGTCCTCCACCTTTCCCATTCTGTTTACAGCTCCGGACATAAAAGCAAGAGCCTCAACCAAAGTGGTCTTCCCACAACCTCCGTGTCCCAATAACACAACATTTCTGATTTTATCAGTAGTAAATACTTTCATACTTATGTCCTCCTGTGGTTTATAATAAGCCTTTAAAAAGCTTTAATCATCGAAGAAAATTTATACAAATATATTGTTAAATAGAATTGTTTACATTATACTAAAATAAATAAAATATTTCAAGTATTTTTATCTATTTGTATAAGGGTATCCCTTTTCTTTAAACAAATTATAGCTTGCATCCTCTTTTGACAACTTGGCTGTAAATGTAGTGAAATCCACAAATTCAGGTCCTATCTTAAAACCGACGGGGAAATTGCAGGTCTTTAATTTCGGACATCTATAAAGAGAATATTTCTTGGAATATTTAGTCTCTCTTGCAACCGATAAATATTCCAGATTTTTACAACCCGCAAACATATATCCGCCTAAATGATGTCCCTTAATTATAGCCCTTTCAAGGCTTATACAACCCAAAAAACAACCGTCAACATCGGCGGTAAGTGAGGAATCCACCTCTTTAAGAGACGTACAGAATGCAAAGGCAAAATCATTGCAGCGTATTCTATGTCTGGCAAAACTGACACTTTCAAGGCTGTCACAAAACATAAAAGCACCGCCGCCTATAGATATAACATTTTCTGAAATAACAACACTTTTAATATGTGAAGATTTAGGTCTGTTTTGCAGATAAGCGGTAACCCTTTCAAAATCTTTGTCATAATAATGATAATTTTCTATAGCCTGATACTTAGGCCCTGTAATACCGTCCTCCTGATATTTCGTGCTGACGAGTGCATCTATAAATGCCTGAAAATTGCTGCAGATAAAATTTCCTATATCCAGTACGCCGCTGCCGTTTCCCTTTGTGCTCAATCCGGCAGCCGCCAACTCATCAGCCCAAAAATTATTGTCACGTTCAATTCCTGAATTATAAGGAGAAAAAGCAAAATTATCTATCATCTCGACAGGATAGCCGTCAATAGTTTCAGGTATTATCACATTTTCATCTTTTCCTATATATTTTTTTATTATTATGGAATTTACGCTGCTGATTTCTCCTGAATCTACGGCTCTTTGTGCAATTTCCTGCCCGTAACGCTCC
>CAUUGW010000061.1:0-8628 GCA_963544785.1 uncultured Lachnospiraceae bacterium
GTCCTTTGCTCCTGATTTTATAGCATCAATTACCATACTTTCCTGACCCATCGCCGAACACATAACTATTGTAGCCGACGGATCCTTTCCTTTTATAGTCTTTAGAGCTTCCAGTCCGTCCATGTTTGGCATGGTGATATCTAAAATCACAAGATCCGGCTTTTCTTTGTCGTATAATTCTACAGCTATAGCCCCGTCTTCAGCCTCTATGATATCGGTGTATCCGTTTTTCACCAATGTGTCTTTCTCCATCATTCTCATAAAAGCCGCATCATCTACCAACATAATTTTTGCCATAATAAATACTCTACCTTTCCTTAAAAAATAATTTAATGTATTATTTTATTAACCAATACCCATCAGATCTTTTAATATATTTTCTTTGACCAAGACCTGATCTATCTCAACTGCAAGATTTTTATTCATCACTCCCAATTTGCCCGCAAACCAGTGTTGCCTGTCCACATAAACATCAACAAGGGAGTCCTTAGGTTTAAACAAGTTGATTATGTCTCCCTCCTGAAGACTGTATATGTCGGATAAATTCACCTCCACCTGACCCAAACGGGCACTCACATCTAAAACACTTTCCTTTATGCTGTCCATTATTTCAGCCCTCGTCAGGTCTTTATTGTCTTCATTATCCAATGATATCATCTTGTTTTTGTCCATAATGCTGAATATGCTGCTTAATAAACCGCCCGGGAAACACAGGGTAATCTGCCCGTTAATATCATTTCCCATATCCACATTCAGTGCTATTATAACTATGGTTTCATCCACGCTTACTCCGGAAAACATACTGGGATTTTCTTCAACTCTGTCAAAGTCAAATCCTATTCTTATATGTCCCGCCCATGTATCCTTCAGTATCGGAATAAGATATTTTACCACCCTTCTGTAAAGTACAAGCTCAATATCCGTATAGGTATAGCTTGTAATATTATCAGGCAGATTGGTTCCGTTTCCTCCAAGCATTCTATCAATCATACTTAAAGCTATTGACGGACTTATATGCAATATTATCGGAGGATTCTTAGAGTAGTCGGGGAGAGTGGTGTTTATAAGCGTAATAACGTCCGTTTCTCCCAATGCGTTGCTGAACTCATAGTATCTTTGTTCCTCTGCTGTTAATACTTCGACCTCTGAGCTTACTCTATATAAGCTGTTCATCTGTGACGAAGCTATTCTGGAATAGTTATCAAAAATGCTCTTTAATAACTTTAATCTGTCCTTTGTAAACTTCTTTGGGGCATAGAAATCGTATTTCTTATCTTTTTTAGTCTTTTCAAAATCATCAACTGCTGCCGTTCCTGCCGCTACACTTGTTGCAGGTGTGCTGTCCCCTGTATTTGCCTCAGGTTCATCGCCCCCACCTGACAGTGAGTTGAGCAGAGCATCAATCTGACTTTGAGATAATACCTCTGCCATCAATATCCTCCAAAATATCTGCTGTAATAAATTTTATTGTAATATATTTTTGATAATTTTTCAATAATATTTAACAATTATTATTTATTTTATATTAACATGCCTTATCAAAAAAATTCTTCTTAATTTTCTTTCTTTACCGTATCCTTTTTAACCGTATCATTTTTGCTGTCCGACTTTTCACTTTGACTCGGCAACTTAAAATCATGATTTCTTATGTCATCTTTATAAAACTTCTCATAATATTTATCAAGAATCGTGTCCAAGTCGCTGCCCTTCTTCAGTATAAGGATCTCCACTCTTCTGTTTTTACTGCGGTTTTCGGCGGTATCATACTTTGCCACGGATTTATGCTGTCCGAAAAATTGTCCTACAAACTTGTTTGTGTCCAAATCCTTTTGTTGAGCCAAGTATACAATTACTTCCATAGAACGAAGAGCGGATAACGTAAAGTCGGTTCTTATATTGTTGGGTCTTTTGGGATCTCCTTGAGATGTATGTCCGAGTACATCAACCTCTCCTATCAGGTTATTTGCCTTTCCGAGTATCTTTGAAAACTGTCCCAAAACTTCTTTTCCCTTATCCGTGAGTGCCGAGTCGTCACCTCTAAAGAATACTCTGTCCTGAAATGTGATAAATGTGGCATTTATTCCGCCTGCAACACCCTGTGCCGATGATTTCAAGTCCGAACTGCCGTCAGAGCTTTCATCAGCTTTCTGAATCTGTACATCCTCTTGGCTTAAGCCCATTTTTGCGGCAGCCTCTATCAAAGTATAATAAAGATCATCAAAGTTCTGTATTTCATTTTCCGCCGGTTTTTCCAATGTACCCTTTACATCAAAATCTCCGTCCTGTGCATCCACATTCGTGACTATCTGACTGACAGTTTTTGCATAATTGGGATTAAGGCTCTTGACCAATATCTCCCATTTGACCTGATCCGCACTGGATATGGCATAAAGCAAAACGAAGAAACAAAGCAACAGTGTAACCATATCGGCATAGGTGTTAAGCCATGAGCCTTCTCCGCCGCCACCGCCTCCTGATCGTCTTTTCATAAGTTATTCACCTGCCCTTTAATCATCGCCGCCGCCGGACCTGCCGACTGCAAGCAGCTTATCCTTCTGCTTTTGTGATAATAATGATAATAATTTTTCTCTTAAGAACTTAGGGTTATCTCCTGACTGTATTGACAGAACACCCTCTATTATTATCATTCTATATAGAATTTCCTCATCATTTCTGATGGAAAGCTTCCTTGCTATCGGCAGATAAATTGCGTTTGACATCAATGAACCGTAGAATGTTGTTATGAGTGCCACCGCCATATTCTGTCCTAATGATGATGCGGCGTTAGGATCGCTGAAATCCAAGCCTCTAAGCATATTTACAAGACCTACCAGAGTACCTATCATACCGAAACCGGGTGCATAAGCTGCTCCTGCCGCCCATATAGCTCCTCCGGCATCATGCCTTGCCGCCATCTCATCAACCTGAGCCTCAAGCATCTGTCTTGTTTTTTCGGGATCCGTACCGTCCACTACCATCATAATAGCCTGTTTAAAAAACGGATCTGCTATTCCTTCAGCCTTTTCTTCAAGAGCAAGCAGTCCGCTCTTTCTTGCAAGCTGTGCCAACTCCTCCATCTGATCTATAGCGGGAGCCGGATTAAATTTATTCCCTCTGGTACATATCATAACATGCTTAAACATATTTTTAATATGTGAAAAGGGAAATGCGGATACAATACAGGTATTGGTACCGAGAACAACGATGATGATTGACGAAACATCAATAAAGTTACCGAGTGCCCCGGGATTAACCTTGACACCGCCCGCCCCGAAACTGACAATTATACCGAATACCATAACGGCAAATGATAAAAATATACCAAGAAATGTAGAAATGTCCATGTTTTGTCCTCCAAAAGTCTAAATATAACTTAGTCCAAAAAATCTATATATAAAATAGTAGTTAAACTATCATTCTTTCAATTTTATTCTTCTGCTTCTTTTTCTTTTTCTTTCTTTTTCTTTACAGCTTTGTTTTGTACTACTTTAGGCATTGCACTGTTTATCTGTGCATAGTAATGTACTATCTTGTCAATTACAGTGTCGGCATCCTCTTTCACCAGATGAAACTTACTGTTCACCATTACTATTTTGGTTTCAGGTATCATCTCGACATACTCTATCTGTCTGCAATTAAGCACAAATTCTTCTTCATTCAATCTGGTTAAACGAATCATATTATCCTTTCATATACCCGTGTACCCGATTATACAGGTACACAGGTGTTTGTTAAATTACTTATCTCTTCATTCCTATAAGTGTTTCAAGCATCTCGTCCGTTACGGTTATAATTTTTGAGTTTGCCTGATATCCTCTCTGTGTGGTAACCATATCACTGAATTCTTTAGCCACATCGGAATTTGACATTTCAAGATACCCTGTAACAAGTGTTCCGCCGGTAGTCGGTGTCGGCTTTCCGATAAAACAGTCACCGGCGTTACCGTTGTTTGAATAAGACCAATAACTTCCCGTAGTCTTCTGAAGACCCTGCGGATTTTCAAATGTCGCAAGCGCCACTCTTCCGATGGTAATTTCCTTTCCTGTTCCTTGTTGATAACCTATCAGAGTACCGTTTCCGTCCAATTTATAGCTGCTTATCTTGTACGGTTGACCCTTACCGTTTATTTTCGGAGCATCAGGATCTATAGGCACACACAATGCCTCAAGTCTACCTTTCAAATCGGTATGGGTGTATCCTGCAGCCGAATCATCTGGATATGTGGTCTGTTTTGCATTGTCGTTCTGCTTACTTCCGTCTCTGAATGTGGCAGGTTGCGGATCTCCGTTAGCAGGTACATTCACCTGCTTGTTACATCTGAATCCGTAGATATATCTTCTTTGATTATCCACAAGATAGCCGTTGTCATCTATGGAAAAAGTACCCACTCTTGAATACTCAAATGCGGTATTGTCCGGATTGTCCGCCACTGTGGAATCCACCTTATAAACAGAACCGGCTTTTTTGCTGGTGGCTTGTGTTTCATAATCACTTATTGCCATACCGCCCTTTTTAAGCGTACCGGTAATATAATAACCCAATCCGTCTATCATATTATCTAAAGTATTTGAACTTGGTGCCGGTGCTCCCTTTGTGAGATCCGGTGTTACAGACGAAATCTTTGATCCGTATCCGAGCTGTGTAGGATTCATTCCGCCGTATCCGCCCTCTACCGCCTGTCCTCCGGTAGATACTGAAGATGTGCTGTACATAACATCCGTCATATTTGTGGAATAGGACTTGAAGCTCCAAGTGTTTACATTTGCCACGTTATTACCTATAACGTCCATTTTAGACTGATGAGTTCTAAGACCGGCAACACCGGCATACATTGATCTAACCATTTATTTTTTCTTCCTTTCAATAATCAAGAATTAATTGAACGGGGCATTTGTCGGTCAGTCGCACCGACAACAAAGACTTCCCTAAGGTCCGGTCTATAATACCACCGCTCCGTCAATATTAGTAAATATATTTTCTTTCATTTCATTTTCTGAAATCCCCGTGACCACCGTCCTGTTAGGCACGTTTACTATGAAAGCCCCTTTGTTTGATATCACCACTATATCTTTAGCTCCCTTGTTTTCAGCTTCATCTACAGCCTTTTTCAGTTTTTCTACAAAGCTGTCATTTAAATCTATACCTCGCTGTTCTATTCTTAAAGATGCGTGTTTTGAAAATCTAATAGAATCGACATCTTCTTTTTCAATGCCTTTCCTAAGTATTGTTGCAAAATCAACGCCCTTACTCGCCTGCAAGTTTTGTAGTCTTAAGGCTGAGATATCAGATATTTTGGGATTTTCTCTAATTTCAATTCCCATTTTTTTCTCCTTATCCTACAGGAGTAATTATTTTATTTTTATTTTCCTGTTCATTGTATTTAGGCAATGTCTTTTCTTCTACGCCGTTGTCCTCTATTATTGTCATAGGGGGCATAGCATTTTCGGCATTTGTACCTGTAGCCGATATATGTTTCAATGCGGCATTTACAGGTGTCAATTTTTCACCTATATTTATATCTTCACTGCTTGCATTCCTTACAGCTTCCGTATTATCAGGATCTGTCGCCGTAGATAATCCCTCTTCGGTTAATGTTGTATTCCCGTTGTTTCCCGATTCAACTACACTTTGTGTAGAAATTGTCGATGCGGTTCCTGAAGGAATACCGGTGTTTGAAGCCGTTGTGGCGTTAGGATCTGTTGTTGAAATGGTTGAAGATGTCGTGGTGCTGCCCGGAGCGGCAGTGCCACCTCCCTTATTTTCAGGCTTCTTCTTATCTTCTTTCTTACCGGTCTGTCCTATCTGCATTATCTGAGATGCTCTGTACTCTTTACCGTTGACCCATACGGTAGTTTCTTTTCCCGAAAGATTTACTCCCGTTACAACACCTTTTACTTCCTCGACCTTATTTGAGCCTCTTTGTTTGACAGCTATTGTTACTTCTTTACCTATCATAGATGTGGTATAAGATGTCATTATCATAGTGTTCATATTTTCTATACTGCTTATCATAGACATCTGAGTCATCTGATTAAGCATATCACTGCTGTCAACAGGGCTGCTGGGATCCTGATATTTGAGCTGAGCCGCCATAATTTTATAAAAATCGGTCATACTCATTTGTGCATTGCTTGACAATACCGTTTTCCTGTTCCTCAGTAACGCCGTATTTGACCTGTCATCAATGGAATTCACTTTACCATCTGGCATTTTAGTATCTCCTTTAATTAATTCCTAAGCGCAAACGTGATAAAAAGCTTGTTGTTTCATTTGCCATTTGTCGATTTTGCCTTTCTTCCTGCTGTCTGCTCTGTTGCTCGTAGAAAGCGTCCTTTGAATTATCCCTGTTGTTCTGATGAAGATAATCCTGTTTGCTCTCATGCTGAACATTTACCGTCACCGGATCCTGCAATTTTTTGTCCAAAATCGCCGCTATTTCACCGGATCTTTCCTTTAACAGGTGATAGGTCTTCTGTGTTTCACACAATATGCTTATTGCCACTCCTGACGATGTCTGCTTAACCTGCATCATAAGCTTGCCCAGGTTTTCAGGGTTTAACATCAATTCCAATGTATCCTTTTTGGCTACGGCATAAGCTTCCATATGATCGGCTATCTGTTCTATTATTTTAATCCTAAGCTCATTATCCTCCGAAAGACCGTCCGTCATCTCGGCAGCACTTATATCTTCCATAACCGACTTGATGTTTTTGTGGTTATTATCTCCCGCTATTTTATCCGTGAAATCAAATTCTACCTTTTCTTTCTTTTCTGAAAGATTTTTTTCATCACTTCCGCTCTCAAACTCATACTGCCTTGGTGTTTCGTCAGACTTAATCTCAAAATTTAACGCATTATCGTTATTTGACTGAGTAGTCCTGTCATCTTCGGTATTTTCATTTAAAACCTTTTCGGTTTCTTTAAGCAAACCGTTATTCACTTCAACATTTGCAGTAATTTCATCAGGATTTTTATGAGCATTTTGTAAAACCGCTTTGCCTGAGTCCGCATTCCTAAGGTTTGTTACCTCATCTTTACCGGCTGTTTCTTCTAATTGATTTTTGTTTTCCTTAATATCGGATCCGGCAAATTCTTCAATGAGCGAACCCTCAACAAATCCATCAGGTTTTTCATCTGCAATATTCATATCTTTAACCGGATTTTCTATAGGAAATCCCTCAGTAGCTGAACCCAACAACATATTCTTTACCAAATTGTCGGTATTTAATATCGTATTGGCAGCTAAGACTCTCGTTTCATCATCGTATACCGTATTATCGGCCTTCATATTCGATGAATTGTTTGTATTTAAAGACCCTGCCGCCTTACTGTATGTTGCGTCATCTACTTTGTAGGATTTTTTGTCCCTGTTATCCGCAGATTTCGGATTAGGATTCTGCTTTGTCTTTTCCACAGGCTTTTTTTCTATGGTCAGCTTTTTGTCATTTTCCTCAATGCGAAGCTGCATACCGCTTTTAAATTCCTCTACCGCATTGTCGCCCCTTTTAACAGTTTTATCAATCAGTACGGTCATATTGGACCTATCTGCATTTCTTATCAAATTATCATTTACCTGCATTTCATTTTCACCTCCTTTCAAATTATATTATATATATCAAATCCTCTCACGAGGAATGATACCGAGTTTTATAATGCAACCATTCTGTTTGAAATAAATTCTTCAACCACAAGTGCTCCGGCTGCCGCAAGCTCCCTGTTATACTCTTTTATCTTATTTTCTTTAAGCTTTTCCAAGGACTGCACATCCTGTTTTGCACGTACAACCTCTTCTCTTTTTTTGGCTTCCGCCAATTTCAAATCATCAAGAACCGCATTTTCTCTTTTAATTTGCATATCAAGGCTTTCTAAATAAAATTCTATCTGCAATATCCTCTCTATATGAAGATTGCCTTTAAACTTTTCCTCATTATAGTCTTTGCAGACTTCAAGATACTTTCTTTCAAGGCGTGCTATCTCTTCTTCTTTGTTTCTAATATCCATTAAGATTTTAGCATGTTCATTTTTTAATCCGTCAAGTATCTGATCTTTATACTTCAATACTCTTTCTAAGCGAAAATTAAATTTTTTCAATCAAGCCACCTCTTAATCTACATCACTATTTCTTTCATCTTTTGAACTGCTCCCTCAAGATCGGATTTTTCATCTATTTCCTGTTTCAAAAAGCTGTTCATAGCATCTATCTTTGTAATAGCCTTGTCAAGTGCGGGATTGGTACCCTTTTTATAAGCCCCGATAGAGATTAAGTCCGCATTTTTTTCATAAATGCTCAAATGATCCCTGAATTTAGCCGCTATCTCTTTGTGTTCCGGCTCGGCAATGTTTGACATAAGTCTTGAAATACTGGCTGATACGTCAATAGCAGGATAATGGTTTTCATTGGCAAGTCTGCGGCTAAGTACTATATGCCCGTCCAAAATGGATCTTGCAGTATCCGAAATCGGCTCATTTACGTCGTCGCCCTCTACCAAAACGGTATAAACTCCTGTAATTGAACCCTTGGTAAACTTCCCCGCCCTCTCTAAAAGCTTCGGAAATTCCGCATATATGGAGGGGGTATAACCTCTTGCTACGGGGGGTTCTCCGGTAGCCAGTCCTATATCTCTTTGT
>CAUUGW010000062.1:0-8524 GCA_963544785.1 uncultured Lachnospiraceae bacterium
TTGTACTCTCAAGTTCGGGCTTTCCGGTTACCCTTATCCAATCATTTTCTTTCGGCTTTTTACCTTTATATTTTAGAAGAAATCCCGCCCAACCGTCATTATTGCAGCAGCCCGGACCGTTCCTATATACTACGGGCATAGTCACATCCGATACTGTGGATTCAAATATCGAATACATTCCCTCCACAATTATTGTCTTATCCTTATAATCGTCAAAATTAAAATAGATGTCATTTATCTGTGTAATAAAAATCTTTTCGTTTATCTCTATGGTGTCGTCATCTTTTGTACCGTTTACGTCTTCCATAATATTTTGTGAGTCATTAAGGTGAGAGGGCACTATATTATTGTTAGCATCATTGACGTTATCCTCATCTTTTTTCAGTGTTTTATAGTCCTTTATGCTCCTGCTTATCTGAGCCTGTTCACCTACGTCTGTCTGTTTATCAAAGCTTGTGCCGAGATTTGTTTTGTTTACACAGCCTGAACCCGCCAAAATCAGGCTGCTTAAAAGGGCTGTGCCGATAATTGTTTTAATTTTTTTCATATTTTTCATAAAAATTTCCTTTTTAATTGAATATAATTGTTAATTATTATATAATATGAGCACTTAGCGAATACGATCAAATCGAAGTATAAGCTTAGTGCGAGTTATACCTAAACACTTAACGAAAACGAGTCAATAAAAAGCCTTAAGATAAAGAAAAAACTAAGAGCTTGACGAAGTTTGAGTTTAGTATTTACGGTACAATATTAGCACATATTAACTAAGCTTTCAAATGAAATTATAATGAAATTATTATGGAGGATAATATTATGGTAAAAAAAATTGTAGTGGTAGGCGGAGTGGCAGGAGGAGCTACAGCCATAGCGAGGCTAAGAAGACTCAATGAAGATGCGGAAATTATTCTGATAGAAAAGGGTGAATACGTGTCATTTGCCAACTGCGGTTTGCCATATTATATAGGCGGGGTAATTCCTTATAGAGATAATCTGTTTGTGTCAGATATTGCATCAATCATCGCAAAATATAATATAAATATACGCAATTTTTCCGAGGTGACAGAGGTAAGACCAAAGGAGAAAAAAATATTAATAAAAAATGTAAAAACGGGTGAAGAGTATGAAGAAAGCTACGACAAGCTGATACTGTCCACCGGCTCGAAGCCCTTTGTACCCGAAATCAGCGGTGTAGATAATGAAAATGTTTTTACACTGTGGGATATTTCCGATACCGACAAGATATTTAATTATATTAAGAACAACAAACCCTCAAAAGCGGTAATAGCCGGTGGCGGTTTTATAGGGCTTGAGATGGCTGAAAATATTAAAGAGCGAGGAATCGACGTTACCTTGGTGGAATTTGCGGATCAGGTAATGCAGCCTCTTGATAAGGATATGGCAAAGATTGTGGAAAATCATTTGCAGGAGAAAGACATACACCTGTTACTGTCTACAGGCTTAACGGCTATAGAGGATAACGGAAAGAAGCTCAAGCTTTCCGACGGGAGCATAATTGATACGGATATGACGCTTTTGTCCATAGGGGTGCGTCCGAACACAGGATATTTAAAATTAAGCGGGCTTGATATGAATAACAGAGGCGGATTGGTGACGGATGAGAGATTGAGAACATCGGATCCTGACATTTATGCTGTCGGGGATATGATAGAGGTATTACACAGGGTGTCCAAAGAAAAGGTTATGATACCGTTGGCTGCACCTGCCAATAAACAGGGCAGAGCGGTGGCTGCCAATGTGCTTGGGCTTAAGGAGGAAACATACAAGGGCGGTATAGGTACCAGTATAGCCAAGATATTTGACTTATCCGTTGCGGCTACGGGTGAAAATGAAAAAACACTTATAAGGAGAGGACTTAAGCTGTGGAAAGATTACGGAGTATCTATTATACATCCGTCAAGTCACGCCGGATACTATGCAGGGGCTATGCCTTTAAGCATTAAATTGTTGTTTGAGTACGGTACGGGTAAAGTTTTAGGTGCACAGATTGTGGGTTATGCCGGAGTGGACAAGAGGATTGATACTATCGCCACAAGCATATATTTCGGAGGAACGGTTTATGATTTGACGGGATTGGAGTTGGCATATGCACCTCCTTATTCATCTGCAAAAGACCCCGTAAATATGGCGGGATATGTGGCTACGAATATTTTAGAGGGCTTGACTGAGCCTATAACCTTTGATGAGTGGGTAGGAGTAAGAGATAATGTGATAACCATAGACGTAAGGGAGAGAATGGAAGTAATGATGGGAGAAATTGAAAATTCCGTAAATCTGCCACTCACATATCTGCGTGACAACCTTGACAAATTGGATAAGGATAAGGATTATGTGGTGACCTGTGCTATCGGAGTGAGAGGCTATATAGCAGAGAGGATAATGAAACAGAGAGGATTTAAGGTAAGAAATCTGACAGGAGGCTATGCTACATACAGCTACAGGATGCAGTAAAAAATAGGGAGGTCTAATATATGGAGCAGGAAGTTTTTCACAATAAAAATAAAAGGTCTGTTATGAAACAGTCTACAGCAGTAAGACTGCTCAGTGTAATGTCCATAGCGGCAATTTTATCCGTTCTTGCATTATTATCATTTAATTGGAAGTTGAGCAATGATTTTGATAAGGTTAAGGCGGATGGTGAAACATTGATAGAAAATGCAAACGGGTTTCAGAAGGCATCAGCCTATTTAACACAGGAAGTCCGCTCATTTGTTGCAAGTGCAATACATAAACATTATGACAACTATTGGCAGGAGGTTAATGTTGATAAAAATCGTGATAAATCGCTTGAAAAGATGAGGGAAATAGGATTGACTGCGGAAGAAGAGGAGAAAATAAGCGAGATTTCATCTATATCAGACGGTTTAATCCCTTTAGAGAAGAAGGCAATGGAATTGACCGGACAGGGCTATAAGGAATCAGCGGTTAATATTGTCTACGGCAAAGAATATCAGGAGGGAGTATCGCGTATAAAATCAATAACACAGGAGTTTAATACCCTTATTAACAACAGGTGTCAGGCAAAGCTTGATAATTTCGGTAAAAAGATAGATTATTCCTTTGTATCGGTTTTTATTTCTTTAGCAATCCTGATATTGATACAGGCGGTGATTATTATCTATGTGAACAGGAAGCTTTTAAAACCTGTCCTGAGAGTGGAAGAGTCTATGAAGAAAATGTCTAAGGGCGATTTTGAGTTTGAGCTTGATATTGTTATGGACGATACTGAAGTCGGACAGATGGCTTCGGCATTAAAGGAGATGAGGGACAGGACAAATCTTATTATTGATGATATCAGATATCTCACAGAAAAAATGGCGGAGGGAAATCTTGCGGTAAAGTCAAAGTATGAGAGCGGTTACATCGGTGTCTATCTGCCTATTTTAAAATCAATGAATGCCCTTAGAGAAAGACAGGGCGGTGCTATTTTCAGCATTAATTCCGCTGCCAATAAAGTAGAAGAGGAGTCAAAACAATTATCCTATGGGGCTCAGTCTTCAGCAGAGGGTGTAGCCGAACAGGTAAATTCTATTGAATCATTGTTTAAGGTTATAGCCGATATGACCAAAGGAATAGAGATTTCCGCCGAAAAAATTTCAAATGCCAGTGATATGGCAAGGGAAAACGGAACGGCTGTAAATGTCGGAAATGAAAAAATGGAAGAGCTGCTTGCGGCTATGAAAGAAATAAATGATAAGTCAAAGGAAATCTTCAATATTATAAAAACTATTGATGATATTGCCTTTCAAACCAATATTTTGGCTTTAAATGCGGCTGTAGAGGCGGCACGTGCAGGAGATGCCGGCAGAGGATTTGCAGTGGTTGCAGGGGAGGTCGGAAATCTTGCGGCAAAATCGGGAGAAGCCGCTAAGGACATCGGAGAACTGATTGCAAATTCAATACATGCAGTCGAAAAAGGTGTCAAGACAGCTTCGGAAACAGCGGAAAGTCTGCAAATAGTATTTGACAATACGGATAAGATAGTTAAAACTATGAAAGAAATAGAGGAGGGCTCAGGCGAACAAAAGAGAGGAGCAGCCACTGTTCTAAAAGGAATAGAGCAGATTTCTCAAGTTGCACATGAAACAGGTGCAACCTCGAAAGCAACTGCCGCCACAAGCGAAAAACTGTCGGAACAGGCGGTAGTGCTTAAAGAATTGGTAGGACAGTTTAAATTGACATAGATTTGCTTGCAAAATTTTTCCGAGCATGATTTGATAGAGGTAGACTAATGCGGCTGTTATGGGAAGATAGAGCATGGAAAGTTTATTTACTTGACTTTTTTTAATTAATATAATAGAATAAGTTCGTGTTAATAATATCTTCAGGGCAGGGTGAAATTCCCTACCGGCGGTACAGCCCGCGAGCCTTTTGGTATGATTCGGTGAGATTCCGAAGCCGACGGTATAGTCCGGATGAAAGAAGATGATTTTCTTGTATTAATTATGCTCTGAGATGATTTTATCATTTCAGAGTTTTTTATTTTAAAGCATATGTCCCGACAGTTAAAATGGGCATTATTGTTACGAAAGGAATAGGTTTTATCAGCTGCCGGAGGAAAATATAAGGCAGATTAGGTAAAGACTTTAATGATAATATGAACGATGAAGAATATATGAGACTTGCCGTCGAATTGGCAAAAAAAGGATACGGGGAGACTAATCCCAACCCCGTTGTGGGCAGTGTGATTGTAAAAAACGGTGAAATAATAGGACAGGGATATCACACAAGGTACGGCTGTCCACATGCCGAGGTTGAAGCGTTAAACAGCTGCACAAAAGACCCTTCGGGTGCCACTATGTATGTGACCTTGGAGCCCTGTTGTCATTATGGAAAAAATCCTCCCTGTACCTCCGCTATTATTCAAAACAAAATAGGAAAGGTGGTTGTGGGTTCAAGCGACCCCAATCCCCTTGTCGCATCGCAGGGTATAAAGATACTTAAAGATAACGGTATTACTGTGGTAGAGCATATATTGGAAGAGGAATGTACAAAGCTTAATGAGGTGTTTTTTCACTATATAAAAAATAAAACACCCTATGTTGTGATGAAATATGCGATGACTCTTGACGGAAAGATAGCCACAAAAACCGGAAAATCAAGGTGGATAACATCTGATAAGGCAAGAGAGAGTGTGCATATGGACAGGCATAGGTATATGGGTATAATGGTCGGTGTGAACACGGTATTAAATGATGATCCTATGCTTAATTGCAGGATAGAGGGCAAAAAAAGTCCTATAAGGATAATTTGCGACAGCAATTTAAGGACTCCAATCACCTCAAATGTTGTAAAAACCGCAGGTAAATATAAGACGATAATCGCAACGCTTTGCGACGATGAAAAAAGGGTGGAAGAGTACATAAAAAAGGGCTGTCAGATAATAAAACAGGATAGGAAGTTAAGTAAAGACGGGGGAAACCCCGGGATAGATCTGCAAAAACTGATGAAGGACTTGGGAGAATCGGGAATAGACAGCATCTTGCTTGAGGGAGGCGGGACTCTTAATTATTCCGCACTTGAATCCAAGATTGTAAATAAGGTGAAGTGCTATATAGCTCCCAAAATTTTCGGAGGTGAGGAAGCAAAAACTCCGGTGGCGGGGGCGGGAATAGATTCACCAAGTGATGCCTTTGTCCTTAAAAAGCCGATAATACACAGTTTCGGCGATGATATAATGCTTGAAAGCGAGGTGGTATATTGTTCACGGGCATAATAGAAGAAATAGGTACGGTAAAAAACGTAAAAAAAGGTGGAAAATCAGCTGTTTTGACGATTTTTTGCAAGGATATTCTGGCTGATGTGAAAATCGGGGACAGCATAGCCGTAAACGGTATTTGCTTGACCGTCGTATCTTTTACGGACGAATATTTTACTGCGGATGTAATGAATGAAACTCTAAGCCGTGTAAAGGGCTTTGATGTCGGAGACAGGGTTAATCTGGAAAGGGCTTTGAGTGTAAAGGACAGATTGGGAGGACACATCGTATCGGGGCATATTGACGGCACGGGTGTCATAGAGTCTGTAAAAAGAGATGATAATGCCGTGTGGTACAGGATAAAGACGGACAGCCGTATATTAAAATATATTATAGAAAAAGGTTCTATAGCGATAGACGGCACGAGCCTTACGGTGGCGAGAGTAGATAATAGCGGTTTCAGTATATCCATTATTCCGCACACATTATCGAACACTGTTTTGCAATATAAGAAAGCACGGGACTTTGTTAATTTGGAAAACGACCTGATTGGAAAATATGTAGAAAAACTGCTCACATATGATGATACGGGAAACACTAAATTAACCAAAGAATTTTTGTTAAAAAACGGATTTTAGGAGGAAGATATGTTTCAGCTCAATACTATTGATGAAATAATTGAAGATTTAAAATTAGGGAAGATGATTTTATTGACGGACGATGAGGATAGAGAAAATGAGGGCGATTTAATATGCAGTGCACAGTATGCAAGCACTGAAAATATCAATTTTATGGCTACCTACGGCAAGGGGCTTATATGTATGCCTATGAGTGAAGAATATTGTAAAAAATTGGAATTTCCGCAGATGGTTACCAAAAATACCGACAATCACGAAACAGCCTTTACCGTGTCAATAGATCATATAGATACCACTACCGGAATATCCGCAGAGGAAAGAGGAATAACCGCAAGGGCGGTGGTAGATGAAAATGCCAAGCCCTCCGATTTTAGAAGACCCGGTCATATGTTTCCGCTGACCGCCAAGAAGAACGGAGTGCTTGAGCGAAACGGGCATACGGAGGCAACAGTTGATCTGATGAGGCTTGCAGGACTTAAAGAATGCGGACTGTGCTGTGAGGTAATGAAAGATGACGGCACAATGATGCGAAAGAATGATTTGATAGAGCTTTCGCAAAAATGGGGTTTAAAATTCTCTTCTATAAAGATGTTACAGGAGTACAGGAAGAAGTTTGAAAAACTGGTAGAGTGTTCAAGTATAGTGGAAATGCCGACAAAATATGGAATATTCAAAGCTCATACCTACATAAACAAATTAAACTTTGAGCATCATATTGCTCTTGTAAAGGGCGATATAGGAGATGGAAATGATCTTCTTTGCAGGGTGCATTCGGAGTGTCTGACAGGAGATACGTTCGGCTCTCTTCGATGCGACTGCGGAGAGCAGTTTGCGGAAGCTATGAGAAAGGTTGAAAAACAGGGACGGGGTATTGTCCTTTATATGCGACAGGAGGGCAGAGGCATAGGGCTTGTAAACAAGCTTAGAGCCTATGAATTGCAGGATAAGGGAGCTGATACTTTGGCGGCAAATGAGATGTTGGGCTTTAAGGGAGATTTAAGAGAATATTTTATCGGAGCACAGATATTAAAGGATTTGGGAGTAAAGACTATGCAGCTTTTGACCAATAATCCGGATAAGGTTTATCAGCTTGAGGATTATGGAATTGAGATAACAAAAAGAGTGCCGATTGAGCTTCCTCCCACCAAATATGATAAGTTCTATTTGAAGACAAAAAAGGAAAAGATGGGGCATATTTTAAGCCTTGAATAATATAGAATAAAGGAGAATATATAATGAAAGTATTTGAAGGAAATTTTTCTGCAAAAGATGTAAAAATAGGAATTGTGGCGGCTCGTTTTAATGAATTTATCACATCAAAGCTTCTATCGGGTGCAATGGATGCATTAAACAGGCATGAGATTGCTGATGAGAATATTGATGTGGCTTGGGTACCCGGTGCATTTGAAATTCCGCTTATCGCTAAAAAGATGGCAAATAGCAGAAAATATGATGCAGTAATCTGCTTGGGTGCTGTAATCAGGGGCAGCACCAGTCATTATGACTATGTGTGCAGTGAGGTTTCAAAGGGGATTGCACATATTTCATTGGACAGTGAGATTCCTGTTATGTTCGGGGTGTTGACCACCGAAAACATCGAGCAGGCAATAGAAAGAGCCGGCACAAAGGCGGGCAACAAGGGCTATGATGTGGCGATGGGTGCCATTGAGATGGTAAACTTGATTAAGAATTTGGGTGGTGCAAAGGGTTAAGACGTATTTAGACGGCTTATTTGTAGTTAAAAACAATGAAACAGAAAGGCCACGAGACAGGAGCTCGTGGCTTTTCGTGTGTCTAAAATTATTGAATCTTCATCACAGAATCTCTATTTCGTCCTTACCAAGTCCGGTGGTTTTAATTATTATATCGGCATCAAGACCCTGTTCTTTCATATTCTTAGCCACAGCCCTAAGACTCTCAATCCTTCCTTCACTTCTGCCAATACTGATTCCCTCACTCCTTCCTTCACTTCTTCCTTCACTTCTGCCGACACGAATTCCTTTTTTATATGTTTCAAGTACAACTGACATATCTTTTCCCTCCCTTGCCAAGTTTTTTCTTAATTCTTTCAATGTTCTGCTCTCATTATAAGCCTTTATCCAGCTCTTTATGTCCTCGGTTTCTACATCTGATGTTTCAAGCTCATTTAAATTTATATATATGTATT
>CAUUGW010000063.1:0-8515 GCA_963544785.1 uncultured Lachnospiraceae bacterium
TTAAATTTGATCTCACCCGGTCTATTTAATCCTGATACCATTGCAACTCTTAAAAATTTCAATCCGTCCATTAAAATCTCCTGTTCTCAAATAGCCTCATTTAATAATTTTTCCACTTCGTCTATTTCAAAATGATAGTCGGTACTGCAAAAATGACACCTGATGTCTACAGGTTTTTTAGAGTTGATTATATCCTTAAGCTCATTTTCTCCAAGACTTATTAACACATTTTCAAGCCTTTTTCTACTGCAATCACAGCCGAACCTAAAAGTCCTCTCTTCCATAATTTTAATATCATCATCAAAAAGTGCCTTTAACAGTGCATTTGGAGTGTTATCATTTTTTAATATATCAGTTACGCTTGGAATATTCTTAACCGCCGCTTCTACTTTTGCAAGAGTTTCCTCGCTTGCAAACGGGAGCAGTTGAACCAAGAACCCTCCTGCGATATTTACAGTATTTTCTTTCTCTACAAATACACCAAGACCCACAGCAGAGGGTATTTGCTCACTTATTCCAAAATAATAAGCAAAATCATCTCCTATCTCTCCTGATTGCAGCTCCACCTCTCCAATATAAGGCTCTCTTGCAAGGCTTCCCTTAATAACCCTTAATTTACCCTTTCCAACAGCAGCTCCGACATTTAATTTACTCTTGTCTGTTAACGGCAAAATAATATCAGGATTATCAACATAGCCTTTTACAAATCCTTTAGAATCTGCACTTACTACAATCTGTCCCAAAGGTCCGTCACCATTTATGGAAACGGTGAGCTTGTCATCTTCATTTTTCAGACCTGTCGCCATCATAGCCGCTATAGTGCAAGCTCTGCCTAAAGCCGCAGCCGCCACATCAGATAAATTATGAAACTCTACCGCCGTTTTTACAGCCTCATTGGAAGTACAGGTAATTACCAAAACTTCATTATTACAAGCCGTAGCTCTAATTATCTTATTAGCCATATATATTAATCCTTTTCTAAAATTAATTTTTTAATATTAAATTCAAACATCGCTTCGCTCGTATTCACTAAGTGCTCACATTATACCATAAATACTAAGTTGTGGCATATAATTTATTGATTTTGTTCCCTAAGGAATGAAACTTTTTTTCATACTCTGTAGCAATATTATCCTCTAAAAGTTTATTGTCAGCATATAAATCATAACACACATATCCAAGATTAAAATAATTTTCTTTGAATTTAGAAACTGAATAATCAAAAAGTTCCTTATTATCAGTCTTTTGTTCGACAAATCCGCCTTTTTTTAATAATTTTCTGTATAATGAAAGGTAATTATCTGAGGTAAGTCTTCTATTTTCGTGTTTGTGCTTAGTCCAAGGATCAGAAAAATTCAAATAAATACCGTCTATTAAATTTTTATCAAAATAATCCATTAGAAAAGCGGCATCTAAGCAAATAATTCTCAAATTTTCAGGAATATTTTCCATCTTTTCCAATTTTTCAACAGCCCTTAATGCCACACTCTCATACTTTTCAATACCGATATAAAAATTTTCCTTGTATTTAACAGCATTATTGATTATAAAATCTCCCTTCCCCATACCTATTTCAACAAACAAATTATCGCAATGTACCAAAAATTTATCCAATTCCTCTTTATTCTTAACCACAAATTTACTATTTTCTATTATATTTTTTGCTCTTTTAATATTCCTAAGTCTCATATTTCTCCTTAATTAAAAATAGAGCGCTGAAAAACGCTCTATTTAAAAATTCTAATATTTTTATCTTAGAAAACTCTTCTAACACTCACCACACGTCTATAGTCCACCCTGTTTGACACCTTTATACCGGTTCTTCTATTAGATGCATGTACTATCTTGCCGCCTCCGAGATATATTGCTACGTGTCCGCTGTAGCATATAATATCTCCTGCCTGTGCCTTGGAAGGATCCCAACCGTTTGATACAAGCTTTCCTACATTTCTCTGTGAACCTGATGTTCTCGGTAATGAAACGCCGAACTTATTATATACTCCCTTTACAAAACCTGAACAATCAGTTCCGCTTGTCAATGATGTACCGCCATATACATAAGGGTTTCCTACAAAATTCAAAGCATATCTTGCAACATCTGCACCCTTACCGTAACCGGTGTTATTTACTGAATAACTTGGTTTTTTATTCTTATTTTTATCATTTGTTTTGTTATAAATTTTTTTCTGATTATTTGTAGGAGCAATGACTTGATTATTGACTACAACTACTCTTTCAGCCTGTTCTCTTTCAACTCTCTGTCTTTCTTCTACAACAGTTTCCGCCTTTTTAAATTCAGTACCCACTGTTATAAATTCCTTTGAGATCCAACCTTTAATATCCTCGTCTATCTGAACCTTTACCCAGTTCTTTGATTCCTTAAGTATCATAAGTTTTTCACCCTCAGGAACCATAGTGAGAACCGGTGAGTCCTGATTAGCCTTTTTTCTGACTCTGAGTGTGGTAGCTTTAACATTTGCCACTCTTGTACCTACTTTAGATGCAAGCTTTCTTGCTTTACTTCCTGTCACAACATACTCGCTCTTTATCCAACCTACAACCTTTCCGGATTTGATTTTGTACCAACCCTTCTTCGATTCTAAGATTTTTCCCATAGACTCGTCATAAAGCTTTCCTACTATTTTATGTCCTTCTCCTCTTTTCTCACGAACATTCACATAGTCGTTGACTTTAGCAATAGCCACATTGTCATAAGCACTTAGATATTCAGCAATCTTTTCTTCCGCATCTACCGCGTCCTGTCCATAATCTTCAATTGCCGCAAATATTCCGCCTTTGCTCATACAAGAAACTACAGATCCCGTAACATTGGTTCCTATAGAGCTTCCGACACCTGAAAATACTCCGGCTGTCTTTATATCTTTTGCTTTATTATTAACTTCCGCAGCATTAACAGGTACGGAACTTGAAATTACGCTAACAGCAACTAAAACATTTATGAACAATCCGGATATAATACTCTTAAATTTTTTGTTTTCCAAAAGTGTAACCTCCCAATTAAACTTGTTACATAATTGTTAACTGCAAAAGTAATTATATCAGAGTATTTTTAAGTTGTCAATACAATTATTAAATAAAAATTAAATTTTTTAACTATTTGATACATTTATATAATAAAATTTTTTATTTTTCTATTTTCATGTTCCATTATGGTAATTTTATAATTCCCTGTAGCCACACTCTTCCTCTAAATCTCCTGTTTACAAGCGGTTCTCCCATTAAATTCTTCTTGTTTATTGAAACACTTAAGTACACATCATTGCTGAAAATATCAAGCAAATATATTTCTTCTTCCGTAATACAGTTTTTTTCTTTCTTAACGGAAACAATATCACCCATTATGGAATATTTATCATTTTCCAATCCCTCCGGCATAAAATAGGTGTCGACAATGCTTAATACATCTTCGCTTTGTGTCCTTGTATATAACATCTGTTGAGTTTCAAAATCTTCTAAAGTCAATGTTTCAATAGCTTCTTCATCTCCTTTTTTGGCACGTTCAATCAGTACAGCTTTCTTATCATTATAGGCTTTTTTTTCTTCCGATCTTTGATCTTTAATAATTGGTAATAATACAATTCCCTCAAATGCCAATGCAGAAACATTTATGTCACATTTAGGTAAACTTATTTTAGAAACAAAGCCGACTTTCCCTAACATTCTTAAATTACTGATAAAAAATATTAATATCATATTCATTATAGAAGAATCAAACATTGCAAGATAAGAATATTTATCGGCAAATCTCTCTATAGTTATATCAGTAGCCTCAAGTATTGCGTTGTCCGAAGACTCTACATACGGAAAATATGTTTCCAAAACAAAATTTTCAAAGTTTTCTATCTCATCTTTATAGTATCCTAAAACGGCAATTCCTGTACTGTCCGTAAAATTCTTATGATATTCGCTATATGTTGTGTTGTTATAATCTATTTTTGATACATTATCAGGGTCTTCAATGATTTCTTTTATCACATCATTTAAATCATTCAAACAATCAATTTTTGAAAAACCGATACTATTCATATAACTATGAATCATAGCTACCTCACTTTTTTTCTATTTTGCTCAGTCCTCCCATATAAGAACGCAATACTTCAGGAATTATTACACTTCCGTCCTCTTGCAGATGATTCTCAATAAATGAAATTAACATTCTCGGAGGTGCAACCACCGTATTATTTAAAGTATGAGGATAATATTTCTTTTCTCCGTCATCTACTCTTATTTTTAATCTTCTTGCCTGAGCATCTCCTAAGTTTGAACAGCTTCCTACTTCAAAATATTTCTTCTGTCTGGGTGACCAAGCCTCCACATCAATAGACTTTACTTTCAAATCAGCCAAATCTCCCGAACAACATTCCAAGGTTCTTACAGGAATATCCAAGCTTCTGAAAAAATCCACCGTATTTTGCCATAATTTATCAAACCACATCATACTGTCTTTCGGTTCACATATAACTACCATTTCCTGTTTTTCAAACTGATGTATTCTATAGATTCCTCTCTCTTCTATTCCATGAGCTCCTTTTTCTTTTCTAAAACATGGAGAATAGCTCGTCATAGTTTTCGGAAGACTTTCCTTTTTTATTATAGTATCTATAAAACTTCCTATCATAGAATGTTCACTTGTACCTATTAAATACAGATCTTCTCCCTCAATCTTGTACATCATTGTATCCATTTCTTCAAAGCTCATAACCCCCGCCACTACATCTCCATGTATCATAAATGGAGGTATATAATAGGTAAAACCTCTATCTATCATAAAATCTCTGGCATATGTTAAAATTGCGGAATGTAATCTTGCAACATTTCCTTTTAAATAGTAAAAACCGTTTCCCGACACTCTTCTTGCCGCATCTAAATCTATTCCGTCAAGACTTAACAATATATCCGTATGATAAGGAATTTCAAAATTTTTAAGCTTGGGCTCTCCGAACTTTGCCACCTCCAAATTTTCAGAATCGTCTTTTCCAATAGGCACGGAATCGTCTATTATATTAGGTATCCTACCTAATTTAGACATAAATTCACCGGTTATTTCTTTTATTTTTATTGTCAGCTCTTCCAGTCTGCCGGCATTTTTACTAACTTCTTCTTTTAATTTTTCAGCTTCTTCCTTTAGACCCTTTCCCATTAAAGTGCCTATTTCTTTAGCCTTTTTATTTTTTTCACTTCTTAGTGTTTGTTCCTCCTGCATCATATTTCTCATTTTTTTATCTAATTCAATTACTTCATTAACCAATACAAGTTTATGATGCTGAAATTTTTTCTCTATATTTTTCTTCACAATCTCTTCATTTTCTCTTAACCATTTAATATCCAACATAATATTTTTCTCCTTTATTATTACTTTATTATCAAAGCTTTTATTCTATCCAACTCATCATCTGAATAATACTCTATTTCTATTTTTCCTTTTACATCATTTTTTCTGTTTATTATTACCTTAGTATTCAGATATTCTGTGAAATTATTTTCAAGTTCATCATATATTGCTTGATTTTTAAGTTTGACTTCTTTTTTAACAGATTTATTTTTAGGGCTTGTATACAACTTTACAAGACTTTCTACTTCTCTAACAGTAAGCCCCTCATCAAAAATTCTATTGGCAAGACTTATTTGTAATTCTTTGTCATCAATAGAAAGTAATGCTCTGGCATGTCCTGCCGTTAATTTTTCATCTATTACCATTTTTTGAACTTCTTTATCAAGTTTTAACATTCTTAGACTGTTTGTAATTACCGTTCTGCTCTTTGAAACTTTTTCAGCTATCTCATCTTGTTTCATTTGGAATTTATTTACAAGTGCATCATATGCCATTGCTTCTTCTATAGGATTTAAATTTTCTCTTTGTATATTTTCTATTAAGGATATTTCAAGAATTTCTTTTTCTTCTAAATCTTTTACTATTACAGGAACTTCTGTAAGATTTGCTTTTTTAGCGGCTCTCCATCTTCTCTCTCCGGCTATTATCTCATAATAATCTTCTTTTTTACTAACTATTATAGGTTCTAATATACCGTGTTGTTTTATAGATTCCGATAATTCCAATAATTTATCTTCATCGAAATTTTTTCGCGGTTGATCTTTTTTTGGAGATACTAAATTTATACTCAAATATTTAATATTATCTTTGTTTATATTTTGTGTATCAATATCTATTTTTTGTTTATTTGATAAACTATTATTAGGTATTAAACTGTTGACACCCTTGCCTAATCTGCTGCTCATATATCACACCTCTTTTTTAATCAATTCTTTTGACAATTCTATATAGCTTTTTGCTCCTGAACAATTGGAATCATATATGTTTATCGGCTGTCCGAAACTTGGAGCCTCAGCCACCCTAACGTTTCTTGGAATAATTGTTTCAAAAATATAAGTATCAGGCAAACCCGATTTTACATTTTCTATTACTTCCTGAGATAGTCTGTTTCTTGAATCATACATTGTAAATACTATTCCTTCTATTTCAAGATTTTCATTTAATACTTCTTTTATTAAATTTATAGTATTCAATAATTGACTTAAACCCTCTAACGCATAATATTCACATTGTATAGGAATAAGAACTGACTTTGCAAATGTAATTGAGTTTATAGTCAACATTCCAAGTGACGGCGGGCAATCTATTATAATATAATCATATTCTTTTTCTATTATTGAAACTTTATTTTTTAGTATATATTCTCTATCTTTTATCGGCTGTAATTCTACTTCTGCTGCTGCAAGATCTACATTAGATGGAATTATGTCAAGATTTTTATATTTATTTTTTATTATTATATCTTTTATATTTATATCAAGTATCAACAATTCGTATATAGTATTTTCTAATTCATTTTTATTTATTCCTAATCCGCTGGTTGTATTTCCTTGCGGATCCATATCTATTATTAATACCTTTTTATCAAAAGAGGCTAAAATGGAAGATAAATTTATAGCTGTGGTTGATTTACCTACACCGCCTTTTTGATTGGATATTGCTATTATTTTTGCCATTTCATTCTCCAATTTTTTTGTTTCACGTGAAACATACTACGAATACTTAGGAAAATCAAGCAAAGCGAAGATTTTACTTAGTATGAGTTATACCTAAATACTTAGTGAAAGCAAGTCAAGAACATAGAGTAAATAAATAATAAAAAAAATCTAAACTTGACGATGTTTGAGTTTAGTATTTATGGTATAATACGAACACTTAGCAAATACGAGCAAAGCGATGTATAAGCTTAGTGTGAGTTATACCTAAATACTTAGTGAAAGCAAGTCAAAAACAGAAATTGAATTTAATATTAAAAGTAAAAGCTTGACGAGGCTTGAACTTAGTTTTTATGGTATAATACGAATACTATAAATTTTATAATATATCTATAATTATCTAAATAAAAACTTGTAACACTCGATTTTATTTTTTTATTGTATACTATTAATTTTTTGTTTCACGTGAAACATTTATTAATAATTATTAATTATAAAAACTCAAATTCCATTATAACACTTATTGTTAAAATTTGCAATCAGGTTTCACGTGAAACATAATACGAACACTTAGCAAATACGAGCAAAGCGATGTATAAGCTTAGTGTGAGTTATACCTAAACACTTAGTGAAAGCGAGTCAAGAACAGAGATTGAATTTAATATTAAAAGTAAAAGCTTGACGAAGCTTGAACTTAGTATTTATGGTATAATACGAACACTCTAACTCTAATTTTTATACTTTTACTTAATTATTTTATTATATATATCTATAATTATCTAAATAAAATTATCTCATAATTATAAAAAATAGTTAAAACATAGTTTTCATTAAGTGTTTAGGAGAAACTTAAACTATCATCATATATCGCTTGGATACTTTCGTTAAACACTCAAATTATTACTATGTAAAACCCTAACTGTCAATTTTATTTACAATTACTTTTGTTGCTTCTATTTTTTTATCTGCCCATATAACAACATCTTTTATTACCAGTTTCTCCACAACTTTTATTAAATCTTCCATAAAAGAAATATCAAGTTTTCCGTTTTGAACAGGTATTTTGACTTCAATATTTTCTAAATTAGCGACATTGTACAATGTCGCTCCCCAACTAAAAGTATTTATTATTTTTTTAGTTCCGGTTATAAAATAAAGAGCATTATGCCTATTTAATATGAAATCTTTAGGCTCAAAAACTTTTATCTTATCTCCGGTAAAATACGGCTCACTTTGATAAAACATTGTAGCGGTATCTTGCCCAAAAGAAATTGTATTACCGTCATTAAGATAATTTATATCTTCTGTAATGTATCCTTTAATTCCGTTATTACTCTCTCCTCTTGCTACATAAGGATAAACTCCCCCAAACATAACAGCATTTGCATTATACTTTTTCTTAGGTGTTTTAATATTAAATATATCGCCTAATCTAATCCTTGCTGTCCGGTCTCTCTGGTCTCTGGTCTCTGGTCTCTGGTCTCTGGTCTCTGGTCTCTGGTCTCTG
>CAUUGW010000064.1:0-8393 GCA_963544785.1 uncultured Lachnospiraceae bacterium
ATAAAAAATAAGGAGGGTGAATAATGGCTGCAACGCACGTAAACCCTACTCGAATGGAGCTTACTCGTCAAAAGAAAAAGCTGATTACAGCGACCAGAGGACATAAATTATTAAAAGATAAACGTGATGAGTTAATGCGTCGCTTTTTAGATATGGTCAGAGTGAATAAGACGCTTCGTGAAAAGGTGGAAAAAAGTATCAAGGAAGCCAACAACAATTTTGTATTGGCAAGGGCGGGAATGTCCGATGAGATCTTGAATGTTGCACTGCTTATGCCTAAGCAGGAGGTTTATCTTGAAACCGATACGAAGAATGTTATGAGTGTAAATATTCCGGTATTTGAATATAATACAAAGAGCAGTAATTCCGCCGATATATATTCATACGGATACGCATTTACCTCTGCGGATCTTGATGATTCCGTATATAAGCTGTCACAGATTTTGCCGGATTTATTAAGGCTTGCAGAGGTGGAAAAATCCTGTCAGTTGATAGCGGCGGAGATAGAAAAGACCAGAAGACGTGTTAATGCTTTGGAACACGTTATGATTCCGAGAGCGCAGGAGAATATCAGATATATCAAGATGAAGCTTGATGAGGCTGAGAGAAGCTCACAGACCAGGCTGATGAAGGTTAAGGATATGATGCTTGAAGAAGCACACGGATATTCCAAGAAAAAACCGGAGGCGGTTGTGGTTGAAGTAGACGATTAAAATATAAGACTTAAATATAAGATTAAAAAAAGCCCTGCACCGATTAGGTGTGAGGGCTTTTTAGTTATTTTTGCAGTTGTTTTACTATTCTTTCCTGTCTTGTAATTACCTCTCTTTTTATCTTTTCCGCATCAACAGTTAAAAATTCTCCGTCTTTATAAACGATTTTTCCGTTAATCATATTCATACATACATCGGTATGCTGTGCGGAATAGATGATATTGGATATGGTGTCATGATCAGGGGTCAAATGGGGTTTATCAAGGTCGAACATTATCATATCAGCCTTATTTCCCGTTTTAAGGCAGCCACAGTTATATCTTCCCTGAGCCCTTGCCCCGTTTATTGTGCCCATCTTAAGGACGGTTACGGCATTTAAAGCCAAGGGATTTTTTGTAATACTCTTTGCAACGAGAGCCGCAATGTGAGATTCCTCCAAAATATTGAGATTATTGTTGCTTGCAGCCCCATCCGTTGCAGTTACCACGTTTATACCCATATTGTGAAACTTATAAATCGGTGCAATTCCGCTTCCCAATTTAAGGTTGCTTGAAATGCAATGAGATATGCTCGAATCGGAATTTTTAATGATTTCAGCATCCTCATCCTCAATGTATATGCAGTGTGCCGCCTGAACCCTGTTCTCGAAGATTCCGCAGTCCTTGAAATATTTAACGGGGGTTCTTCCCGAATGTCTTTTTTTGCAATCATTGTGTTCGGATTCTGATTCCGATATATGTGTGTGTACGATAAGATTATTAGATTTTGCAAACTCCGCAACCTCTTTTACAAAATGTTCCAAGGATGTGTATTCCGCATGCAGTCCGCAGTCCGCTATAATTAAGCCTGTGGTGTCTTTGGCATATTCAATTAAAGATAGAGTATCTTTGTATCCTGATAAGTTCTTTAATCTTGTGTCATCTGAAAAAGCGGCAAGTCCGTGTGATATATTGGCTTTAATTCCTGCATCTGTGCAAGCCTTGGCTATGTCCAAGATGTTAAAATACATATCGGAAAATGACACCACGCCCGATGAAATCATCTCCATTATGCCAAGCAGTGTACCGTAATATATGTCGGTCGGGGTCAGCTTTGCCTCAAACGGAAACATCTTTTCATGCAGCCACCTATCAAGCGGCAAATCCTCTCCATAGCCCCGAAGTAATGTCATCGGGACATGACAATGGGTATTATAGAAACCGGGGGCAAGCAGTTTGTCTTTTCCTTTAATTTTTTCTCCGAGATAATTTTTAGGAGGTTTATCACCTATATAGGTTATTGTATCATTTTGCGTCTGTAGATACATATTTTCTTTAATTTCAAAATTTTCATCAATCAGTTTGATTTTTTCAAAAAGCATATTTTATATTTTCCTGTCCTCATTTTCTCTTGATACATTAATTAAATCAATGATAAAACCGATAGAAATCGGTATAAAAGGAATTATAAAATAAATCGGGAATCCGGCATTAGTTCCGTCATATTTCGGTTCCCATATTTTAATTATTTCCATTATAAGATCAGAGTAACCTAACAGATATAAAACTATTCTTGATTTGGCATTCATACTATATCCCTCCTGATTATATGCAACGCTTGGATATTTGCTTATATAAATTTTATCAATTCTATAAGCTGCTTTTATCTTGTATGTTATCCTTATTATACACAAATAAAAGCACATTATCAAGTTTTTGTAAAACGTTGGTGAATTTTTTATAAATGAAAAAAGATGTTGGTTTTTGTATTAAACATGATACGATTTGTTGTGATTTATATTATAGGAGGGTTTGACAACAAAAGATAAGCTATAATGCAGTTTTAATAGGTAAAGGAATTGACCAATAAAATTATTAAGGAGATAATTAAAAAATGAATTACATCGGTTCAAAATATTCTCTATTAAGTTTTTTGGAAACAAGCATAGAAGAAGTTAGCGGGTACAAAAATGGTGAAAATTATATTTTTGGAGATTTATTTGCCGGAACGGGTATAGTGGGGCAGACATATAAAGCTAAAGGTTGCACGGTTATTGCTAATGATATTCAGTATTATAGCTATGTGTTGAACAAACATTTTATTGAAAATATTCCTGAGATGGACACGAGTATGCTTGAAAGACTTAATAATCTTGCACCGGTTGAAGGCTTTATCTATAAAAATTATTGTTACGGTTCAGGCTCAGGCAGGAATTATTTTACAGACGATAACGGAATGAAGAGTGACGCTATAAGGATTGAACTTGAAGATATGCACGAGACGGGCGAGATTAGTGATAATATATACTTTTATTATTTGGCAAGCTTGGTTAATTCAATTGATAAGTATGCAAATACAGCATCCGTATATGGAGCTTTCCTTAAGCATATTAAAAAATCGGCAAAAAAAGGATTTCAATTAGAACTTTTACCTGTTATTTCGGGGAAAGTAGGAACGGTTTATAATGAAGACATAAATAAATTAGTAAAAAAAGTACATGGTGATGTGTTGTATCTTGCTCCGCTCAAATACATCTTTTTAAGCTATAATAACGAGGGGCTTATGACTCCTGATACTATTAGAAAATAATGTCCGGATATGGTGAATACCGTCTGTTCACAAGTGAGTATAAGCGATTCAAAGCTGATAAAGATGGGAACGGGAGGAGATGGATGACAAGATAATTCTATTATGCCTTTCCTAAAAGCAGGTAGTTGTTAAGAGGATTTGAACGGTTACAAAGATTAAAAAAATGAAGATAATAATCACAATCGAATAAATTTTTCCAATACATGTCGGTAACAGCTGGTACATTATCTATAGAAAATTTTTTAAAAATATATGCTCTGTTTTCATATGTATCTGCTAACCCCTCTGTATCTAATTTTTCCTTTAAACTGAAATTACTGAAATATTGTTCTAAATATGTAAAGTATGTTTCGGCGGTAGGTTGTCCGATTATTTGAGGTGAGACCTTTCCCAATTCACCCCGATTTGTTTTTACCGATAAAGATTTATTGTCTGTCAGAATGAAATCTATAGAATTCCGATCTTCAGCGATATGACTGACAGGATCGGGTATTCTTTCTTTTTCAAATATACGTTTTACATTGTTATTTTTCATAAGCAGGGCAACAATTGCTTTATTTGCACGCTCTTCATAATCAGGATTTATGCTTATATCAAAGCTTTTTGCTATTGCCACTTCTGCCGATATACCTACTGATTCATTATTAATTGACATCTTTTATCCCTCTTTAAATAGTTTATAGGTTTCAATTTCAAGTGCATCTGCAATTTTCTGAACATTATTTAATGAAATACTTCTTTGAAATCTTTCCACATCACTGATATATGTTCTATGCAAGCCTGCCATTTCGGCAAACTTTTCTTGAGATATATTTTTTTCTTCACGATACTTTCTTAAATTAGTACCGAATACCCTTAATATTTCCATAAAAGATACTCCTCCTATGTGCATGATTTTATAAGTTTGAATACAAAAAGTCTACAGACAATAAGTTTCATATCTGCCATTACCTTAAAGCCAAGAACAATTTTTGACTTATTTTACACTTAATGTTATAATTCTTGACTACTAAGGAACGAAGAAAGGGTTATTAATGCGAACATATTCATTTTCAGATACGGTCGGATTTCCGTTATATGAGCAGCTTTATAAAAATATAAAAAAAGACATATTGGAGGGGAAATTCAAGCCTGATGAAAAGCTTCCGTCAAAAAGAAACTTTGCAAAAAATTTAAATATAAGTGTTATAACTGTTGAAAATGCCTACAGTCAGCTGATGGCGGAGGGGTATATTTATTCACTTGAGCGTAAAGGTTTTTTCGTTTCCGACATTCAAAATTTGGAAATTCCTGCAAGTAAGCTGTCATTTAAATCGGTAAAGAAAGCTGTAGAGGTTAAGGAGGATTTAATTATTGCGGATTTTGCCAGCAATAGAGCAATAAAAGAAAAGTTTCCGTTTACTGTATGGGCGAAGTTAATCAGACAGTGCCTGTATGACTATCAGGAGAGTCTTTTATCGGATTTAAATAGCGGCGGTTCTATGATATTAAGAGAGGCTATAGCCAAGCATTTACTTGAGTTCAGGGCAATGAATGTTTGTCCGGAACAGATAATAATAGGAGCGGGTACGGAATATTTATACGGGCAATTGGTACAATTATTGGGGCAGGACAAAATTTACGGAGTTGAAAATCCCGGTTATTCAAAAATTGTTCAAGTCTACAGGGCAAATTCGGCGAAGTTAAAATATATCGCTTTTGATAAACGCGGTATAGATATTGACGAGCTTGAAAGAAAAGACGTAAATATTATGCACACCTCGCCCTCTCATCAGTTTCCGACAGGTCTTGTAATGTCGGCTTCCAAAAGATATGAATTGCTCAACTGGGCAAGTGCCGGCACTAATCGTTATATAATAGAAGATGATTATGACAGCGAGTTTCGTATGACGGGACGACCGATACCGACGCTTCAAAGCATAGATACGGGGGAAAAGGTGATATATATGAATTCCTTTTCAAAGTCAATTACAAATGCCCTTAGGATAAGCTATATGGTTTTGCCCAAACATTTACTTAAAGTATACAATGAAAACTTGAGTTTTTACACCTGTCCCGTGACTACTATGATACAGCTGTCACTTGCGCGTTTTATTGAGGAGGGATATTTTGAAAAACACATAAATCGAATGAGGAATTTTTATAGAAAACAGAGAGATTTTTTGTTGGAGCTTATTAAAAACAGCGAAATGTCAAAATATGCCGTGATTTCAGAAGAAGATGCGGGACTGCATTTTTTATTAAATTTAAAGATAGATTGTTCCGACAGGCAGTTTAAATACAGAATGAAGAAAAGGGGAGTAAGAATCTGTGCCATTTCTGAATATTATCACAGCTTTAATGATGATTACAGGCACGATTTTATAATAAATTATTCCTCATTAACAAAGGATAGAATGAAGACGGCGGTAAAACTGCTTAATGAAGAGGTGATTTTACTTAAAAACGGCGGTCTTTGATATTTAATTGGCAATGATTGCTCTTTACAATGACAGGTTTTTGGTGGTATAATAAGCATTGTTGCTGATAGGAAAATAGATAGGAGTATTGATGGCGGATAACTTAAAAAGCGGTTTTGTGGCTATTATAGGTAAATCCAATGTGGGAAAATCTACACTGATGAATTATATAATAGGATACAAGATAGCGATAGTTGCAGATAAGTTGCAAACAACCAGAGGAAGAATACAGACTGTCTATACCGAGGACAGAGGGCAGATAGTATTTCAGGATACACCGGGAGTGCATTTGCCTAAAAATGAACTTTCCAAGAAAATGATGTTAACTGTAGGAAAGTGCATAAATGACGCTGATGTTTTACTTTGGCTGGTAGAGCCAAGCACATACATATCGGATAGAGAAAGGGATATAGTAAATCGTATAAAAGATACAAAAAAACCCGTAATCTTAGCTGTAAACAAATGTGATAAATTACAAAACAGCGGTGCTTTGCCGATAATAGACGTTTACAGAAAGCTCTATGATTTTGATGAAATTCTTCCTATTTCAGCAAAAAACGGTACAAATATCAATGAACTTTTAAGCTTTATTTTTAAATATTTACCCTATGGTGATAAATTTTATGATGATGATACATTGACGGATCAACCGATCAGACATATAGTATCGGAGCTGATAAGAGAAAAGGCTTTAAGGCTCTTAGATAAGGAGATTCCGCACGGAATAGCCGTTTATATCGAAAAAATGTACAACACTAAAAAAGATACCTTGACCAATATTGAGGCTACGATTGTGTGTGAAAAGGACTCGCACAAGGGAATAGTGATAGGCAAGGGCGGCTCGATGCTTAAAAAGATAGGGAGTCTTGCAAGAGCCGATATAGAAGAGCTTGTTGGAAATCAGGTAAATTTAAAGCTTTTCGTTAAAGTCAGAAAAGACTGGAGAGATAACAACACTCATATCAGAAATTTTGAGCTTTTCACGGATTAATAAGTTTTTTAGCTGATTTTTTCAGCTTATTATAAAAATCAAGAATATAATTTAGGAGGCAAACAAGATAATGAGAGAAGTATATGTGGTAAACTGCTGTCGTACAGCGGTAGGAAGCTTTGGAGGATCATTAAAGGATATTCCGGCGGCAAAGATGGGATCTATTGTTATAGCGGAGGCATTAAAAAGAGCCAATGTAAAGCCGGAGTGGGTAGATGAAACAATATTCGGTAATGTACTTTCCGCAGCTCTCGGACAGAATGTTGCAAGACAGTGTGCTTTGGGTGCAGGTATTCCTATAGAAAAGCCGGCATACAGCATAAATATGGTGTGTGGTTCAGGACTTAAGAGTGTTATGGAAGCGGCATCGGCTATAAAGGCGGGAGATGCTGAAATTGTTGTAGCAGGCGGTACTGAGAATATGTCTGCGGCTCCTTTTGCGGTACCTGCTGCAAGATGGGGTGCAAGAATGGGAGACAATAAGATAGTTGACGTTATGATAAAAGACGGTCTGTGGGATGCATATAACAACTATCATATGGGAACGACTGCGGAGAATGTATGTGATGAATATAATGTAACACGTGAGGATTGTGACAATTTTGCTTTATCTTCTCAACAAAAAGCGGAAGCTGCTATAAAGTCCGGAAGATTTGCCGACGAAATAGTTCCTGTAACCGTTAAGGTGAAGAAGCAGGAAGTGGAATTTAAGGTAGATGAGTTCCCTAAGGCAGGCTCTACTATTGAGGGATTACAAAAATTAAAGGGTGCATTCCCTAAGGGTGACGGAAGCAAGGGTGACAGAGTAACGGCAGGAAATGCTTCAGGTATAAACGACGGTGCTGCCGCATTTATAGTGGCATCCAAGGAAGCCGTTGAAAAGTACGGATTAAAGCCTATGTTTAAAATACTTGCATACGGACAGGGCGGAGTTGATCCGAAGATTATGGGTGTAGGACCTATAGTGGCATCAAGGGACGCATTAAAGAAAGCAAATCTCGAGGTTAAGGACATTGATTTAATCGAGGCAAATGAGGCATTTGCGGCCCTGTCCGTAGCTGTTGCAAGAGAGCTTAATTTTGATCTTGAAAAGGTAAATGTAAACGGCGGAGCTATTGCCATCGGACACCCGATCGGAGCGTCAGGTGGAAGAATAGCCGTTACATTGATGTATGAGATGCTGAAAAGACCTGAAGCTAAAAGAGGTCTTGCCACACTTTGCATAGGTGGCGGAATGGGTGTTGCCTGCATATTTGAGAAATGTTAATTATAAGGATTTAATCCTAATGTATTATAAAAGCCGAGTGGGTTTATACTTGCTTGGCTTTTTGGATTATCCGATATTAATTGACAGAGCATTAGTTTAATTTAGAGGATAGTATGTTTTTAATGGATGAAGAGGCTTTGGGTATAGTTATTGACTCTACCAACATAGGCGAATATGATAAAAGAGTGGTGCTGTTGACTGCAAAATTAGGTAAAATCAGTGCATTTGTAAAGGGGGCGAGGAGACAAAACAGCCCCTTTTTGGCTACTTCAAATATGTTTTGTTTCGGCACGTTCTTTTTGGGCAAGGGTAAGGACAGCTATTATGTAAACAAGGTAGAGCCTATAAAGTTCTTTGATGAGCTTCGTGATGATTATTTGGGAGCCTATTACGGT
>CAUUGW010000065.1:0-8344 GCA_963544785.1 uncultured Lachnospiraceae bacterium
CATTTTGATTCCTTCAAATACTTGTGCCGGTGTAATTTTATCACCGAATTGGCTAACGAATGCCGGCGCAACAATTGCGATATGTTTTTGTTTTTTATTTCGGATAGATTTTACCAATTGATAGATTTGTGCCTTATCCGCAATTGCTCCGAATGGACAGTGAGCCATACATTGACCGCAAGATACACATTTATCATGATCAATCAACGCTCTTCCGTATTCATCACTTCCGATTGCATTCACACCACATGCCTCTGCACAAGGTCTGTCATATTGTATAATTGCATTGTATGGACAAGCTTCTTTACATTTTCCACATTTGATACATTTTTCTTTATCAATGTGAGTTTGTGTTTCGCCCATTGTAATTGCTCCAACAGGACAAACTTGAATACATGGATGCGCCATACACTGTCTACAAGTGGAAGTTACTTCCAAAGCTTTTGTAGGACAAGCATTACAAGCAAAAGGAATCACATTTACAAGCGGTGCTTCATACACGCGTTCTGTTTCGTCAATTGCTTTAATACCTTCTGAAAGTCTTCTGAATTCAGATGCTTTTCTAACCGGTAATCCCAAAGTAAGACGCAATCTTTCCCCAACGATTGCTCTTTCTTTGAAAATGCTTTGACGGCGTTCAGATACTTCTCCCGGCAAAATTTTCATCGGTGCATTCTCTAATGCTTCAATTAAATCTTCATCTGAATACGCAATCCTTGTGATTTCTGCAAATACATTCTGTCTAATTTGTATAATATCCGTATACAATTGATTCATACAAAAAACCTCCCATAAAATTACTACTTATTTTGTATATTATCATCTTGAGAAACCCTGACAGCACCTAAGAAAACGCCCCATTCTCTCGAAGTGCAGCCTTATCACAAAATGCCCCCATTTTTCGCTAAGGCTGTCTGTTGTCTCTCAAAAAATACTACCTCATTTATTTCAGAATGATATCATCCCGTTACTTATCCATTGTCGCTTGAATAAAATCATGAAACAACGGATGTGATTTTGTCGGTCTTGATTTAAATTCCGGATGGAACTGACAAGCAACATACCATTTGTGAGTCGGAATTTCCACAATTTCTACCAGGCGGTCATCAGGCGACACACCTGAAATCACAAGACCTTTGTTTTCTAATTGCTGTCTGTAAATATTATTGAATTCATAGCGATGTCTGTGACGCTCATAAATCAAATTGCTTCCATAAGCCTCCATCGCTTTGGTACCTTCCAACACCTTGCAAGGATACACCCCTAAACGCATGGTGCCGCCTTTTTCTTCAATATCTTCCTGCTCCGGCATCAAATTGATAACCGGATTTGTTGTTATACTGAGTTCTGCACTATGCGCATCTTCAATTCCGCCAACATGTCTTGCAAATTCAATCACTGCTAACTGCATTCCCAAACAAATTCCGAAATAAGGGATATTGTTTTCTCTTGCATATTTTGCTGCCAAAATCTTTCCTTCGATTCCGCGATCTCCGAATCCTCCCGGAACTAAGATTCCGTCTGTCTTCTGAAACAGTTCTTGAATTTGTTGTTCTGTATAGGATTCGATTTCTTCTGCATTAATCCAATCTACATTTACCTTAATTCCATTTTCCAATCCTGCATGATAGAGTGCCTCCACTACAGAAAGATATGCATCTTTCAGTTCGACATATTTTCCCACCAATGCAATGGTACACTCTTCGGTCAAACTCTTTTCTCTCTCCACCATAGCAATCCATTCGGTCAAATCAGCCTCTTTGGCATCCAGTCCGAGACGGTCAATTACCAAACGATCCAATTTTTCTTTTTGTAACATCAAAGGGACAGAATATAAAGTCTCTGCATCCATATTTTGAACCACATGATTCGGTTTCAAATTACAGAACAAAGCAATCTTATCCTTCATATCTTCTGTCAATTCTTCTTCTGTTCTGCAAACGACAATATCAGGTTGAATCCCGATAGAACGTAGTTCTTTGACACTGTGTTGCGTCGGTTTGGTCTTGAGCTCGCCTGCTCGTCTTAAGTACGGAACAAGTGTCACATGAATATAGCAAACATTTTCTTCCCCAACTTCATACTTCATTTGACGAATCGCCTCAAGGAACGGTTGAGATTCGATATCTCCTACAGTTCCACCGATTTCGGTAATGACGACATCCAATTCGTTGTGCTTTGCAACTCGCTGAATTCTCTCCTTAATTTCATTGGTAATGTGCGGAATGACTTGGATGGTTCCACCCAAGTATTCTCCTTTTCTTTCTTTGCTGATAACACTGTAATAAATTTTTCCGGAGGTAACACTTGAATTGATAGAAAGATTTTCATCAATAAATCTTTCATAATGACCTAAATCCAAATCTGTTTCTCCGCCATCTTCCGTTACGAAAACTTCCCCATGTTGATACGGACTCATCGTGCCGGGATCAAAATTCAGATAGGGATCGAATTTTTGGATAGATACTTTCAAGCCTCTTGCCTTAAGTAATCTTCCAAGAGATGCTGCCGTAATCCCTTTTCCAAGAGATGATACGACTCCTCCCGTTACAAATACATACTTTGTCATAATCTCCTCCAAACAAAAAACAAGACAGTCACTCCTTTTCAGGGGCATCTGTCCTTCAAAACTGCAACACCCCCGTTGGGGTAATTGATTCTATGTCTAGAAACACCCTATTCAGTTGCCTGCTCGGTTTTCTCTATTGCCTTATCTTACATCAAAATCGTCCTAATAAAAGGACAGTATTTGATGTATTTATCCTACCATATTTTTACAGTTTGTTCAATATAAAGCAATAAAATAATAAATAATTTTTTAACAATAAATAATCTCCACTTTCCCATTCATCTTTTTATAAGTTCTTATATACCGATAAATCTCGTATTTACGTGCTTTATCGGTATTTTCTTTTATGGAAGATATGATATAAATTCTTAAAACCTCACTTATTTTGCTATTCAAAAGTAGTAAAGTAGTAGTAAGCCTAACGCTTACATCACATAGCCAACTTGTTAAATTCCTCTTTTACAGTCTGTATATTGGCGTGGGTATAGTAATCAAGTGTCATTGCTATACTTGCGTGTCCCATAAGATACTGTAAGGATTTTGGATTAAGCCCTGCATTAGCCAGCTTAGTACAGAATGTGTGCCTTAAGGTATGAAGTGTCATTATCTTTGGCATAGGAGTAATATTGGTCATATTATATCTGCCAATGAGCCTTGAAAACGTGGAGCAATACTCTTGCTGAGTTCGTGGTTGCCCTGTCCTTGAGACAAACATAAAGTCTTTGTATCCGTCGATGACAACTTCACTGACATCTTTCCTAATGCTTTTTATTCTAAGCATAGCCTGATACACTTCTTCGCTCATAGGTATCTGCCTGATGCCGTTTTTTGTCTTTGGCGGAGCAATGTACTTTTTACCACAATAAAGCAGTTGATGGTCTACGTTTATAAGCCTGTTTTCAAAATCAACATCATTTAAGGTTAATCCACACAGTTTGGATATTCTAAGCTCCGTACCGAGAAGTACCACAATATCATCATAGTATTTTTTATATACCATATCCTCTCTGATAAATAAAAGCAGGCTTTCTTCCTGTTCTTTTGTCAGTGCCTGTTTTTTAATAGTGGTATCTTCTATAACCGTGCCAAAATCAAAGCTGAAAGGGTTCTTTCTTACATAGTCCTCTCTGACAGCGGTATAAAAGCAGGCAAGCAGGAAACGCCTGTAATTTTTTATTGTGCCGTAAGCATATCCCTTTTCTTTCATACGAAGCACCCAGTCCTTAGCGTCTGATACTTTAACTTTATCAATGCTTAATCCGCCCAGCTTATCCTGCTCCAGTGTTTTCATAAGATGTCGTCGAACTGTATTAGTACCTAAACGTACATTTGACTTGTATTTTATATGCTTTTCGTAAAGCTCCTCTACTGTCATCTGCCCGCCTATGGGATTGATGTTATCTTTTAGGTCTTTTTCTATTTGTGCAATTTTTTCCCTAAGTGATATGTCATCTTTTTTACCGTTAGGCGTCCTGTCCGTCGGTACAAGCTTCCAAGCGTAAACAAACTGTATTTTCCCTAAGTTATTAATACATTTATAAGCATATCTTCCGTCTTTTCTTTGGCTCTCTCCCGTGCGTAAAATGCGATTTTTATTGTCTCTTCTTTTTTCAGACATCTTTTTGCTCCTTTCTTTTCGGAAAGAGCCTTGATATACTTAAGGTTATTATAACACGGAAAATAATAAGTTTCCTTTCATCAGATATATTTTTTCTAAGTAAAGCTGACGGTCTTAGCAAGACCTCACGGGAGTTCCACCCCTGCACTTACAGTCCAGCCCTACCCATTGCCTTTACGAGCCGTTAAGCTCTGACTGTGGCTATAGGGGAGTATCATTATAGTATCTGCAAGTCGTCGCCTTACAGGGTGCTGCTCCTATATTTTCTAAAGTAGTATTTCTCGCTTGCTTTTATAAACATATATATCATTTTATAATCGTATGATGATTATAATGCAGTTTGGTATATAAACTTTATAAAAGGTTATGGCGTACCTTTAGCTCGGCTCTTTACAGATATAAGGTATCCGCTTTACTTTTTATGCTGCAACGCCGTTATCTTGCGTGCTTTCTTTGTCAAGGTTCAGTATCCTAAAAGGATTATTCAGATTATGAAAGGGGACTTATAATCCGAATATTTAGATTTCAAATACCAGTACTGCCTGCATAAACTTTGAACGCAGGCAGTCTCTTATATCGGTATTTACTCCGTAATAAGTATATCCTGTTTTATCATAAGCTTTTCTAAGGGATAAATAGCTTATCTAACTGTCATAATGGCATATAACTATCTTCATTGCTTCAGGTTCTCCCTTAGTTGCAGATAGGATAATAGGATAAGGAAGCAGTCCTTTTTCTCTATTCTCCATAGCCGTTTAATCTCTTTTCAATATATTTTTTCAGCAACTGTAAGCCTTTAGTTCTTTTATACTGTATCGCACTTCTCGAAAGATTAAGCAGACCTGCTATATCTATATCCTTTAGCTCGGAGAAATAATACATAAGTATAATTTCCCTCTTATCCTCTGAAAGACTGAGAAGTGCGTCGGATAATAGTTTTTCACTTATGCTTACTTTCCCTATACTGATTTCATTGTCTAAGTCCTTAAAATATTCATCTAAAGTAAATAGGCTCTTTTCATCAGCACTTGACATATCGGAAAACAAGACTTCTTTCTGACTAAGCCTGTTCAGTTCCTTATGTGCATTAGCGGCTTCATTTTTAATGACCTTCTTACAGTATCCGTTAAAGGCACAGCGTATCTCAAATTCGTTGCGTGTTTGTCTATCCATAGCATTATCTCCTTTCTTACTATGAATACTTTCTTTTCCCCTTTCACTACCTACAACAACGAAATTTCAAAAATGCCAAAGTTTTTTAGAGAAATTTGAGGAATCAGAGGAGCGTTTTCTAACACAACGCTAAAACTATTTCAACCACCCGCATAGCAGGTAGTTTTTTATTTGATAAAACTCCGTTTCTCTGTCGAGAAACTGCATAATATCAAACTGGGCTTTGCCCTAACAATAAAAAAAGTTCTACATTTTGTGTGGTAGAACTTTGGAGAATGGTATTGGTATTATTTGGTTGTACTGTATATAAAAAATGGGGACAGAATAAAAACTATCCTGTTCCCATTTTATTATACAATTCTTCTAACTTGCAAACAAATATATATACTACTTTAAGCAAACTTATACTTCAAAAGATTTAATATGATATATATCAAAATTAAGACTTAAAAGAATATACTGTACAAAATATAGATAATAGTACATATATACAAGATATAAGTTTGAAATTCCACTGATTAACAAAATCTCTTATATCTATTTCTGACATAGATAAATGTATTATACTACTTATAAGTATTATCGAGCAAAACAAGTTGATTAAAGATATTATTTTATATAGTATGCCATTATTTTTTTTATACATCTTTATAATAGTCAAACATATTGAAAGCAAGAATATGCAAATACAAAACAATAAAAAAATATTACCTACAAGCATGAGTTTTTTAATTATCCTTTCTGCTAATTTGTACTAGCTAAATATCAACCTCAAAAGATTTTTAACTATCACCATTTTTATACCGCATAGGATTTATAATTTTCATAGCAATATCTCCTTTCTCTATATTATTTATTGAAATAATTAACTTTGTTTCTTCTATTGTATTAAATAAATATATCACCTGTCTTATACCTTGCAGGATATAGGATATGATTTTTTCATTGTTCCCCCTTTCTGGTATTTAACCTTAAATACCTATTTTTATATATAATCACTCCTTCTATATGGCTATAGCTTTTGATAAGCCACAACCATAATATTTTCAAGTATTAATATCGTGCATAAGAGTATGCCGTATCACTTTCACTACCATTAGCAGTTACTACACACTCTATACGATACCTGCCCCTATCACTTAGCGAATATTTTTCATATACTTTTACTCTTTTTGTTCCACTATTTGAAAATGTTTCTATGGTATTCCAAGAACCGCTCTCATACTTTTGCAGATTGACTGTAACGTCTAGTTCCGTATCTTTTTTTCTGCCTAGAGCTACACAATTTATTACAGCCGTTCCCCTAGAAATTCTTATACCACGTCTTATACTTTGTATACTCTTATGTACAGGCATAATGATATTTTCTTCAAATGCTATTCCTGTATCCTGTGCATAAGTATTTGCTGATATACTTACCACTGATAATGTTAAAGCAAATACTGTGGAAACTAATAATTTCTGTAACCTCATAACAAAATCCTTCATTTTAATATTTTTACCTTCAGTAGAGATTTTAGAAGTTCAAAATCTCTATCTATAATATATAACAATTAAGTAGTCTAACAATAATATATAACAATTAAGTAGTCTAACAATGGGACACTTAAAATATATTTTTTTATAAATTCCTCTGCTAAATCCAGTAAAATATCTAAATGGGAATCTGAATTTATTTCATAATTATATTGTTCATCAGCCCAAAATAAAGTGTAGTCTCCGTTTTTATATATTTGAATTACCCTTGTGCTATCTATATTAATATAATCAACAGTTGCATTTTCTGTATCAATTTTTAGTTGTGATATATCATTGTTTTCTATTGTGATATATATTTCACTTCCATTTTGATTTTCCAATATCGCAAAGTAACCATTTTCTTTATTTTCTTCTTAACTTTGTTGTTTTCTAAGCTTATCTTTTCTATTCGAGCCTTTAATTTTTGAGACACTTTCAAATTCTCAGACTTACTTATTTTAGGAGGACTATTTTCCATAATCTCATTTAATCTGCTTACATACTTATCCAAATCATTAGGTTTCATCATACCTACCTCCACTTTCATATTCTGCTATCAGTTTCTTTAATAACTTTTTAGCCCTTAACAGCCTTTTCCTTGCATTGTCATAATTTATGTCAAGTATTTTGGCTATTTCTTTAGTGCTGTATCCGTCCGATGTCAATACTAAAATATTAGCATAGTCGATAGGTAATCTTTTAAGTATATTATCCATATCCTGCTTTATTTCAATATCATAAAAATCATCTAAAGAACTTTCATTTTCAACATCTATCTCTGTAAAGTCAATTAAGGCTTCTCGTTTTCTTTTATTATAAATATTCTTTGAAATGTTCTCTACTATAATAACCATTAACTTGCGTGTTTTGAGACAGTCCAATTCATTAATTTTTTCAATTATTTTTATTACCCTTAAAAAAGCTTCTGAAACTGCGTCTTCTGAAGTCGATATGTCCTTTAATATATAATAGGCGTGTTGCAACATTAAATCAGAATATAGATTAAATAATTGCTCTATCTTTTCATTATTATTGTAACTTTTCATTATTATTGTAACTTTTCATTATTATTGTAAAACATAAGTCCTCCCCCTTGTAGTTTAATAATTACTTTTATCTTAACATAATATGGATTAAAATGAAGTACATATTATTTAATAATTATCCAATTATTCTCCTTAACCAGCACAAACTCATACTGAAATACCTGTATCATCTGGGTATCTTCATCAAGGTATTTGACTGCAAGGCTTACACTTATACTCCCATTTTCTTCCTGATATAAGACAGGGTTTATAAGTTCAGAAAAGATGTAGTCCTTGCCTATCGGTTTAAGCACATTTCCCTTTACATAGTAGCTTAGCTCTTTATCCGTGGCTTTAGGGTATAAGGTAAAAAAGGTTTCCAAAAACTCAAGGATTTCAGCTTGTTTGTCATTATCTACGGCTATATTCTCCTTTGGCTTC
>CAUUGW010000066.1:0-8337 GCA_963544785.1 uncultured Lachnospiraceae bacterium
AAACTGAGTGAAGAGGTAAAAAAGGGGATATTGGACGTACTTATCGGCGGACAAAGCTATAAAATCGGAAACAGATTTTTAGAGCGTGCAAAATTAAGGGACTTGATAAGATTGCAAAATGAATTGGAAGCAAAACAAAGCGATTCAAATAACGATTTATTCGGGAATACGGTAGCAGCTTATTTTGGAGGTAGGTAAATGGATATTATAGGCGGAATATTAGGAGTTTTCAGTCCAAGACTGAAATATGAAAGAAAACTATGGCAACAGGCATTAAAAAATTACGATGCCGCAAAATATGACAGATTAAATAGGAATTGGATATTTGATAACGGCGGTGCGGAAGTTTCAAATGCACAAGGAAGAGAGGCATTAAGACAAAGAGCGAGGGATTTAGAAAAAAATTCTGATTTCTTTCAATCTGTTCTAAATGCTTATTTAAGAAATGTGATAGGTTCGGGTTACAATCTGCAAGCAAGAACGGAATCCGAAGAAATAAATACCGTGATTGAGAGTTTATGGCAAGAATGGTGCAAAAGAGAGAACTGCGATATTACGGGAATGCAAAGCTTAAATCAGATTTTAAGAATGGTTGAAGCAAGAAAAAGGGTAGATGGCGGAGTTTTTTTAAGGCTTGTTAATGACAGCGAATATAAGCTTATTCCTTTGAAACTGCAATGTATTGAGGTTGATGAACTGGACACATCGGTATCTACAGCTGTAAATAAAGACTGTAAGGTCTTTGAGGGGATAGAATTAAATGAATACAATAAACCGACAGGGTATCATTTTAAGCTGTATAAACCGGACGGAAGCCCGCAAGATGAAAGTATCTATGTTCCCGCTAATGAGGTGATTTATTATTTTACCAAGAAAAGACCGAGCCAAATAAGAGAGATAACGGATTTTGCTCATTCTATGATAAGAATAAAAAACATCAATGAATATATGGAAGCTATTGCGGTTAAAGAGAGGGTAACGGCTTGCTTATCCGCCTTTATTACAAAGCAAGGGGGCGGAAATATAGGGCGTTCACCTATACAGGATAATAGTGATTACAGTCAAAGGAAATTAGAGCCGGGACTTATTACTTATTTAAATCCGGGAGAAAGTGTAAATGCTATTAATCCCGCAGGACAAGGCTCTGATGTCAATCAGCACATCAAAATACAGGAAAAGATTTTAGCAAGCGGTCAAGGTTTGAGTTATGAAACGGTGAGCAGGGATATGAGTGAAACCAATTATTCATCTGCAAGACAGGGGCTGATAGAAGATGAACAGACATATATTGATGATAAGGAGAGTATTATGGGGATTTTAAGTGAAATCTATACTCTGTTTTTAACTCAATTAGAATTAAGCAAATTAATCACTCTTGATTTGGAGAAACCTGAAAACCTATTACACGAATGGATAAGAAGACCTAAGGCTTGGATAGACCCTTTAAAAGAAGCGAATGCAAATAAAGTGGCACTTGAAACCAATCAAAAGACATTTAAGCAAATTTGTGCGGAAAACGGTAGAGATTGGAAAGATGTGTTACGAGATATGAAAGAAGTAAAAGATGAGGCGAATAGCTTGGGAATTAACATTTACGGTTTGGAAGATAAAAAAGAAAAAGTGTAATTTTTTTATTTTTCCAAAAAGAGGGTAGTAAAGTAGAGTAATTTTTATGCAATAATAAATCGGAAAGGAGGAGCTATGAAAGGAGATACGGATATAAAAAATAAGTCTTTCAGCAGACTTGCAACTATTCATATTAAAAGCGAAAACAACACGGACAAAACATATAAGCTTAGTTTTTCATCAGAAGAGCCATATAGGCGATGGTTCGGAAACGAAGTCTTAAAACATAATGAGGATTGTGTTGACTTAACAAGACTTAAAGAAATGGGAGTTGTTTTATTTAATCATAACAGAGATAGGGTTATAGGAAAAATAATCAATCCCACAGTAGAAGAAAAGAGAGGAGTAGCGGAGATTGTCTTTGATGATGATGAATTCTCACAGATGATCAAGTCAAAGGTTGACAGCGGAACTTTAAAGGGGGTGTCGGTCGGGTATTCCATTAAGGATTACAAAGTCATTAGAGATAGCAAAGGCAGACTTAAGGGTTATGATGTAATCAAATGGCAGCCTTTTGAAATCAGCATTGTATCTGTTCCGGCAGATGCAACGGTAGGTGTAGGACGTTCTGATGAAGAAACGGAAAAACAAATATCTGTTCTATTAGAGCGACAAATAGAAATTAATAAAAACAAAGAAAGGGAGATTGAAAATGGGTTTAAAAGAACTAATTAAAAAGCAGCAGGAAATCATTAATCTTGCTAAAACTGAAAACAGGGATTTAACAGAGGAAGAACAAAGAGAATTTGACAGGTTGCAAGGAGAAATTGACACATTATTAAAGTCTATGGAAGAGAATGCGGATAATGACCCTAAAACCGGAGAAAAAAGCAATGAAGATTCTTTTGATGCAAAGGAGTATAGAACCTATGTAAGAGAGGTCATGAAAGTTTGCAATAATCATAATGTTACAGATAAGATTGATGAGTATTTGGAAAAGGGAATGACAGTTGATGAGATTAAGGCGGATATTCTCGATAATATGGCAAAAAATGAAAGACAGCCGATAAATGCAAGAATTACACAGGACGAACAGGATAAGTTCAAAGAAGCGGCAACTGATGCACTCCTTATTAGAAGCGGAGATTTTGAGATTGAAGCAAGTAATAATGAATATAGGGGGTATTCGTTAAAGGAGCTTGCTGTTGAATGCTTGAAAAAGGACGGCGAAACTGTAAGGAGTATGGACCCTGTTGTTATTTATGAAACACTCACAAGACAGTGGTATAATCCGTCAACCACCTTTTCAGCCGTATTGGATAATACTATAGGTAAAGCTTTGGTAGAGGGGCATAAAACGGCAGGAACTACCTTTGAAAGATTTGTAAAAAAGGGAACACTAAGAGATTTTAAGGAAAGCAGACACGAATATCTTATGGGAAGTGCCGGCAGATTCTTAAAAGTTCCTGAAAATGGTGAATTAAAACACGATGTATGGGAAGATAAGGCTTTGCCTACCAGAAAGCTTGAAACTTACGGCAGACAATTCAGCCTTAGCAGACAGATGTTTATTAATGATGATATAGGAGTAGTGACATCTATTCCGAAACAGTACGCCGCAAGTGCAAAGAGAACACAAAACGAACAGGTATACAGGATTTTATTTGATAATCCTGCTATCTATGACGGAAATAAGCTGTTTGATAAAGATAAGCACGGCAATGTTCTAAAAACCGGAACAGGCGTTACATTGGAAGCCTTACAGAAAATGATTATGGCGATGGGAAATCAAAAAGACGAATTCGGAGAGCCGATTATGATAAATGTAAAAGGCTTGATTGTTCCGATAGGCTTAGCCTTTGATTTAAGGACAATCCTTGATTCACCGACCATAAATACGGCAGGAAATACACAGGCGGTTAATCCTTTGTATTCTTATAGAAATCTTGAAGTGGTGGAAGACCCTACACTTAATGCACTTGCCGGCAAAAATGCTTGTCCTTGGTTCTTGTTTGCAAACAGTGCGGATACAGGCTTTATTCAGGTGGATTATTTGAATGGCAATGAAACTCCGCTTATAAGAAGAAGTGAAAAAGCGGGAACTTTAGGCTTTGTCTGGGATATTTTCTTGGATTGGGCTATCAGTGTAAGGGATTATAGGGGTGCTATAAGAAATAACGGTGTAGCATTGGCTAATCCGCTTGATAATTAAGGAGGTAAGAGATGATATTAGGAAAATATATACAGCCGGGAGAATCTATTGATTATATGAATACCGGAGAAGACTTAAAAGCGGGGCAAGTGGTGAAGTTATCTGACAGATGCGGTATTGTTATGACGGATATAGCCAAAAATACTGTAGGAGCCGTAGCGGTGGTCGGTGTCTTTGAACTTCCAAAAGAACCTGCCAAGACCTTTGATGTAGGAGCTACCGCTTATTATAAGGACGATGTGGGTATCACTTCCGATAAGAGCGGAAATACGGCAATCGGCTTTGCCGTTGAAAAATCCGGAGGCACTGATTCTACAGTAAAGGTCAAGATAGGATGACAGCATTTAAGGATATTTTAGCTAAGGATATTGATACGTTCCTGAATTTAAAAGAGTTTTCGGAGGTACACAGTATAAACGGGGTTTTCTTAAATTGCCTTATTGATGACGGTGTACTAAGAGATAATAAGGCAGGCTCTAAAGACGCATATAGTGAAAAATACAGAGACGGCACGTATTACGGCTATGAAACCTTATATGTAAAAATATCAGATTTCGGCAAGGCTCCAACGCCCGGAGCTTTGCTAAGGATAGATAATGAAAATTATCTTGTCGGGAAAGTAAAAGAGCAAATAGGAATCTATGAAATAGAGATAAATAAAAACACATATTGAGGTAATTATAATGATAAAGCTTGATTTTGTTGATAAAGATGACTTTAAAGGTGATATGAAGCGATTGCAAATGCACTTAAACGGCAGCGAGATGGCAAGTCAGATTAATAAATTAACCAGAAGAATAAGAAAAGAAGTGCAAAAAGATATGAGGGATAGATATGCTTTGAAAAAATCAGAAAGCGCACTTAGTAAAATGCCTATTACGAAAAGGGCAAAGCCGGGTGATGCAACATCTGTAATAACAATAACCTCAAATATGCTTGGTTTAATGAAATATCAGGCACTTAAAAACACAAAGAATTTACCGGTCAGGGCAAGGGTGTTGCAGGGTGGAAGTTATAAGTCTTTACAAAAAGGAAAATTCAAAGCTTTTTTTGCAAATATGAGAAATGGACATCAAGGAGTATTTACAAGACGTGAGGGAGAAGGCAGAAAACTTTTTGTCATAAAAGGTCAATCACTGGCACACGATGCAAATAAAGTGTATCAACCAAAAGAAAAAAGGTTTTTAAATATTCTTGTAAAAAGCGTTGAAAATATCATTGACGGAGATTTGAAATGAGAGTGACTACAAACAATTTCTTAAATCAATTAAAAGCTGATATGGAAGATAAGCTTAAAGACTTTGATTTTAAGGATAAAACGGGTAAAAAAGCCAAGATAAAAGGGTATGTTCAGGCATTACCTGTGTTAAATACAAGGGCGAGTATAGGCAATGTGGCGGAAAGTGAGAATACGGAGTTTCCGTTTTTTGTAGTTCGATTATCAGACAGTAAAATAGGAAATGGAAGAAATATACTAAATATTTATGTGTTATTAGCCCTCTTTGATGATGATAAGAACCAAAAAGGCTATGAAACGCTTATTAATTGCCTTGATGAGCTTGTATGTAGCTATCAGCAATTCAATGTACTTGGAGCTTATACTTGCGATGATGAAATGGAGATAATGTTGCAAGAAGATGACAGCTTTCCTCAATTTTATGGAGGGATAACGATGCAATGGTGGACAAAGTCCGCAGAAAGGGAAATACCGGGATGGGAATAAAAAAGAATGAGCAGATTGATGAAAATCAAACAGCCGATAAAACGTCGGAACAAGCGGAAAATCAAACAGTAAATCAAACAGAGGATAAAACGGATTATCTAATAGACGGCAGAATCAGGTTGAATGAGCCGATTGTTTATGTCGGCGAAACAATAAAGGGTGTTGCGGTGAAAGGTAGGGTTTATTCAAAAATGCCGCAAGAATTAAAAAATTGGATTGCCAAGTTTCCACAATTAACTCATTTTGTAGGCAATGTGGAATATCTTGCCGAAGCAACAAGGAACGCTAAAAGGTTAAAAGCTTTATCGGCTGATATTGTAAAAATGATAGAAGATGAAAAAGGGAAGGGAGAATAAAAGATGACGATTTATGAACATGGTGTAAGGGTTACTGAAAAACCTACAACAATGCCGTCTGATGTTGTTATTTCGGCAGGTGTGCAGTTTATAGTAGGAACGGCGGCGGTGAATCAGGCGGCGGAGGTTTGCTTAAATACACCGCTATTAATAAATAATATGCAGGAGGCAAAGGAGAAGCTCGGGTACAACTTGGATATGAGTTATACGGCTAATCAAGTTATTTATTCCAATTTGGAGGTACATAGAATAGCACCTTTTGTGTTTGTGAATGTACTTGACCCGAGAAAGCATAAAAAGGTTTTCAGCGAACAAATATATGATGTTATAGATAAACAGGTAATTATCGAGCGAACCGGAATTATAAATGATGCTGAATTGGTTATTAAGAAGATGCCGGAAGATACGGTATTAAATCAATATACGGACTTTTTATTGTCTTTTGACGATAACGGTTATTTAATTATTGACCTTGTCGGAACAGCTGTGACGGCAAGACAGTTAAAAGTGAAAGGAAATATCCTTGATGTTTCAAAGGTTGAGCAGGTAGATGTGATAGGCTCTTATGATTCTGAAACGGGGGTTAGAACAGGTTTGGAATGTATTGAAGAGGTTTACCCTAAATACAATATTATTCCGTCTTTGATTTTAATTCCGGGCTATTCCCAAGAAGCAAATGTAGCTATGGCTATGACGAATAAATGCGAGGAATTAAACGGGGTATTTAGAGCTGAATGTCTAATTGACCTTGATACTGCAAAAATTAAGAATATTACAGATATTGAAAAGCTGAAAAAGGTTAGGGCTCTTAATAATCCTCATCAATTTTTGTTGTATCCTATGGTAAAAAGAGATGATAAGGTGTTGTATTATTCAGCTCTGATGGGAGCTTTAATGTCCGCTATGGCAAGGGATAACGGCGGAACTCCGGAAGATTATGTGTCGAATAAAGCGTTAAAGGCAACCGCTTTGTGTGATGAAGCAGGAAGAGAAATTAATCTTGATACAAGGAATGCAAATCAGATAAACGGATACGGAGTGATTACGGCAATCAGAAATGACGGAAAGATAGTTGCGTGGGGAGTTGAAACGGCGGCATATCCGAATACAAAAGACCCGAAAGACAGATTTACAGGGATTAGACGTATGTTTACGTTTATAGATAATATATTCATTACGAGTTCAAATAAGTATACAGATTCAAAAATGAGTAAGGTTGCAGCGGATAATCTTATTACCAATTTTAATATTTTCGGTAATTCTTTGGTTGCAAACGGCAAGGTTGCAGGATTGTCGGTTGAAAGATTAGCGGAAGATAATCAAGTAAGTAGCATTTTGGAGGGAATTAACAAAGTAAGGATTCATCTTGCGGCTTATCCGCCTATGAGATTTATTGACGGAGTAATCGAATATGATTATGAAACTGTTGTTACCGAGTTAACGTCTTGAAAGGAAGTGAGATAAATGGATAAATTTACACCTACAGTGTTAAATAAATTTAAGATTTACAATGAAAATGATGTGCTTAAGTACTACGGCGAAGAAATAAAATTGCCTAATATTGAGCAGATAGCAGCTACTATAAAGGGAGCGGGTACGGGCGGAGAATTGGAAGTACCGGTTGTCGGAATGACAAGTAATCTGCAAGTAGAATTAAATTTTATTACCTATGGTAAAGAAAGCTCCTCTTTATTTGCGCTTAACAAGCAAGCTTCGATAATTGTAAGGGGTGCTATGCAGGTATTGGACCACGCTACCGGAGTACAAAGCTTTAAGTCGGTAAAAGCGACAATGAAAGGTTGGGCAAAAAGCTATGAACCCGGAACATTAAAGCCGGGAGAACAGACAAATGCCAAAGTAACGATGAACCTGACCTATTATAAACTGGAAACAGACGGAAGAATAGAGGTGGAGGTTGACAAGCTGAATGATGTGTTCGTGGTAGATGGAGAAGATATTTTAAGAGAAGTCAGGGATTTGTGCTAAGGAGAGAAGTTATGGAAAACATAAATGAAGAGATAAACAAAAAAATGTCAAAGGACAGTGCGACTAATGTGGTATTAACTAAGCCTTTTGATTTTGAGGGAAAACGTATAGAGGAAATAGACTTTAGTAAGTTGGCGGAATTTACCACAGTTCAATTAGAAGAGATTAACGATAAGTATTATTTATCGGGGGGTTCAGGCAAAGGAATTATAGAAACTGACCTCTTATGGATAAAGATGGCGGTACAGCAGGCGGGAGGATATAGCCTTGAACTGCTTGATAAATTAAATATAAGAGATGCTATAAGGCTTAAGAATCGTGTATCCGGTTTTTTTTACAATTTGGTGTGAAAAGCTTCAAGGAGGTTTCTGCATTAAAAAGAAGTTGTATTTATGCGGGTAAGTTCACAAATGACGGTATGCATTATTTTATGAACTTGCCCTTATCTAAATTATTTGACACTTTTGAAGAAATTACTGTTGTTATGAAGAGCT
>CAUUGW010000067.1:0-8327 GCA_963544785.1 uncultured Lachnospiraceae bacterium
AGGATTGTATCCGCTTTGTGCCTCTACTAAAAGGATAAACTTATCCTTTACAAGCAGTCCCAAATCATTATATATATCATAGACTAAGGTATTTTCCAATGTAATTAGTTTAAAGTCTTCATCTTCATAGCTGTCAGCATCATCATAAAGAGCTGAATATAATTTTTTAAGATATTTTATGTCTTTAAATAAATGTGTGAACAGACTGTCTTTGAGCTGTCTGTTTACAATGATTTCATTTTCTTTATGCAACGGCTTATTCCTCCCTCATATTTGCTGTTCAATAAATATCAAGCTCAAGCATTGTCAGGCTTTTACGTTAACAAAATTTGACCTGTAAAGTTCGGTCAGCTCGTTTTGCATAAGGCTCTGAACATATGCGGACAAGTCTTTTCGATTGTCTTCGGACAGAGACTTAATATCTATGGGGTCAAGGCACTTTATAATAACCTTGCGACCTCCCTTGATAAAAGGTTTTTGAGCCTCGAATACAGAACGGGAGTTGGCGATAACTACAGGGATTAGCGGGCAGCCCGCCTTATCGGCTATTTTTAAGCTTCCTTTTTTGAATTCCTGCAATATTTCAGGGTGTCCGGTTTTGTTTATTGTTCCTTCGGGGAAAATCACTATAGATTTTCCGTTTTTGATGCGGTTTATAGCCTCAATAACAATCTTCATTCCTTGTTTTAAATCTTTTCTGTCGATGAAAAGGCATCCCGCAACATCGAGCCATTTTGAAAAAATCGGATAATGTGTCAGCTCTATTTTTGCGATGTAGCTTGCGTGCTTTTGCCATTTATTATATGTGAGTATAATATCAAATATGCTTTGATGATTGAGAACAAAAAGAGATGGAGTATTTTCAGGAATCTTATCAAAGTCAATATATTCGACGCTTGCACCCGATAAAAATCCGAAAAGAGAGAGCATAAGCCCCGGAATATTGCTAAAAAACCCTCCTATGTTCCTTTTTTTGAAGACAAAGAATATCTGATTTACAATAAGAAGCGGCAAGGAAACTATTATGAACACCACCAACACAAGAACCGATAAGAAAATTCTGATCATTTATTAACGCTCCCTTCGCTTATTCTTATTATTTTTTCCGTTCTTGTAATTATCATCATATACATTACCGTCACTATCCCCATTAATCAGTGACAGCTGCATAATTGCATCGGTTTTCAGCAAGGTCTTGGCGGAGTTTGAATAGTACAGCCTTTCATGAAAGCTCAGCATTTCCTGTTTTCCGAAGTCTGATACTATATTGCATATATCATTGAATAAAACCTTATCCATATCCTTTTTCTGTAGCAGTAAAACATATTTATTATTCAGTTTTATAAGGCTGCTTTGACCGCTGAACCTGTCATTTATAAGATTTGCAACAGATATAACAGGCTCAAGATTTTCAAAAGAAAAGTAGGCGGTATAATAAAAGCTACTCGGAAAATCGGTAACTTTTTTTTGCGAATTGTCATCTAAAAGATTCAATTTATTAAGGACGGATTTTGTGGTAAAGGAGGATAAATTGCTGTTTATATCAAAATCCTCCTTAGGGGCTTTAAAAGGTGAGAATCTTGAAAACCTGAAGTCAAGCTCGTCAGGATCGTCAACCTTGGATATATTCAGAATTATATCTCCCTTAGCGACAGGGATTGCCTCAATAACAAGAGGCACATTATTTGCAACAAAGCCGAAATCCACATATGCCTGCTGCATCATATCGCTGAAGAGTTCACGCACCTTGCTTGATCCGTATGCCAACTCGTCCATTTTTATATTTCGCATCTCCAAATCATTTTTTGAAAGAATACATCTTAATTGATTATCATTTATTTTTCTAATTTTCATATTTTTATTTTATCATTAATCAAAAATCAAGTCAAGCCGGGTAATTTTTTTGCCTATATTTAACGTTTACTTCCATATAGGCAAACTCAGTCAACTATCAAGATAGTCAGCTATAATTTGCCTATATTGAAAGCAAGCTCTTATATAGGCAAATTCAGCAAACTATCTTGATGATTAGCTTATATTGTCTATATTGAAAGCAAGCTTTCATATATCCAAAATAAGCAAATCATATTAATAATCTGCTTTCGTTGCCTATATTAAGAGCAAGCTCTTATATAGACAAACTACAGCATATTATCAAGACAGTCAGTTATAATTTGCATTTATATATTCATAAATATTGCTGTCATTTCCGAAAAAGGATTCTCTGCTGAGACTCGGATATGAAAAGCCCTTTACCTTGTCTATATCAAAATTAAAAAAGTCCGGATTCCTCAGGTGTGATTCGGAAAACGGGATATTGGCGGAATCAGGAGTGTCTGATCCGACTAAGAAATAGTCATAGCATATGTTGTCACCCTCGGTCAGGTTGTCATCCCACGTGGTATCCACTGCATACCATGTGCCGTCAATCTTCAAGTAATTCCACATATGACGCTCTCTTTTGGCATTATTACCCGGGTTTTGGCTGTATCCTGTCACAAGCATACAGGGGAGATTATACCTGTCACATATGTATTTAAATGTCCTTGCATAGCCCTCACAGACTGCCTGATTATTCAGCAAAGCTCCTTTCATACTGAACTTGTCCGTAAAGGAGTCATCTGATGAAAAATCATACTCGGTATTGTTTATAATAAAGTCATGAATATTTATTGCGGTTTCAAGGTCACTCTCCCCCTCCAATTTCGTATTATTTACAATGCTTCTGAGCTTTTTTGAAATTTTTTTTCCGTTTATTTCAGAAAATACAGGTCTTGTGGTATTCTTTGTATAGTCAAAATCCACAACGATATTTCCGCTGAAAAGATCGGCCCTGTCGGCACTTACCGCCTCTATGGCACGGATAACGTCCCTATAATTACACTTGACATTTACGCTTAAGGGTGCGGATTCCGCCTTCTCGATCTTTTTTTCCATTACTTTGTATGCTTTTTTTTGCTTGGAATTCAATTTGTCATAATACTTATAAACCTCCGCATTTGCATTTGCCGATGCTCCGATAATGATTGAAACTATAAGCAGGCATGCAAAGCCCGTTTTTTTAATTCTCATCTTATATACGCCTTTCTTTTAATATTTTTTAACATAGCAGTTTACTTTACCATCTTGGTCAGAACGCTCATCACCTCATCTATCTTTGTATCAATTTTCTCCTTACTTCCATCTTTAATAGCCTCTACCACACAGCTTTTCATATGTGCATTTAAAATGTCGTTATTTATCCCTTTAAGTGCGGAAATTACAGCAAGCAACTGCATGGAAATATCAATGCAATATTTATCGGTATCCACCATATTTGATATCGCATTTAATTGTCCCATGGCTATATTAAGCTTCCTTCGCACTTTCTTATAATCAGCTTTCATAAATAATAACCCTTATTTTATTTCAGTTACCGTGTATCCGGCATCTTCTATCGCTTTTTTAAGTACGGAATCATCTACCGACACAGTGAGCTTTAAACTTGCGGTCTTTGTTTCTAAGTCCGCCGTCGCACTGACACCCGATAAGGCGTTTAACGCCTTTTCCACATTTGCCTTACAGTGCACGCACATCATCCCGTCTATGTGTATCGTCTTGTCATAGCCGGTATTATTTACCTTATCTTCCATTTTAATTACCTCCGTTTTTACTTTATCAGATACCTTGCTTTTTATGTATTCCACCTGTTTATCCGCTTTAAAACCCCTTAATCTAAGGGCGTTTGATACCACAAATATCGAGCTTAGTCCCATAGCGACAGATGCTATCATAGGATTTAAGGAGATGCCGAACGGTTCATAAAGCACTCCGGCTGCAAGCGGTATACATATTATATTATAAAAAAATGCCCAAAATAAGTTTTCTTTTATATTTTTTATGGTTAAACGACTGAGCCTTATTGTGGTTACCACATCCTGCAAGTCGCTTTTCATAAGTATTATATCGGCGGAGTCTATAGCCACATCACTGCCGCTGCCCACGGCTATTCCCACATCCGCTCTTGACAGTGCCACGGAGTCGTTTATTCCGTCGCCGACCATTGCCACTTTTCTGCCCTCGTTTCTAAGTCTTGCTATTTCCTCGTCTTTTTGATCGGGCATTACATCACTTATAAAATCGTCCAATTTTAGTTGTTCCGATATATTTTTGGCTGTTCTCATGTTATCTCCTGTCAGCATTATGGTATTAATTCCCAGAGATTTAAGCTTTTCTATTGCCAAAGCACTTGTATTTTTTGGAATGTCGCTGATACCGATGATTGCTGATAATAAGCCGTCTATGGCAAAAAACACCGGTGTTTTACCCTCATCGGAGAGCTTTTCCGTGTATTTATTAAAATTATCCGCAACTATATTATTGTCTGTCATAAACTTAAGATTTCCGGCAATTACACTCTTTTCATCTACAATACCCTTTACACCTCTTCCAATTATTTCAGAAAATCCCGATACCGCTACAGGCTCAACCTTTGAGATTCCGTAGCTTACAATAGCCTTTGCCAAGGGTTGTTGTGAGTTTTGTTCAAGAGATGTCGCCATTTTAAGGAAATCATCTTCTAAGTATCTGTCACTTAATATAATATCCGTCACCATAGGAGTGCCTTGGGTAACGGTGCCTGTTTTATCGAATACTACAGTATCAATAAGGTGCATGGTTTCAAGGCTCTCCGCACTTTTAAATAACAGACCGTTTTTTGCTCCCTGACCCGTTCCGACCATTATTGCAACGGGGGTGGCAAGTCCTAATGCACAGGGGCAGGATATGACAAGTACGGATATCGCAAAATTTAATGCAAATTCCGTAGTTGCACCGGTCATCTTCCAGACGGCAAAGGTGATGACGGCTATAGAGATGACGGCAGGAACAAAATATGACGATATTTTATCCGCTATTGATTCAATAGGTGCTTTGGTCGCATTGGCGTTCTTTACAAGCTCTATAATCTTTGACAGTACAGTGTCACTGCCCGTACTTGTCACTTTCAGGGTAAAAACCGCACCTTTATTTATTGTAGCGCCTATTACACTGTCGCCTGCTCCCTTTTCCACAGGAATACTCTCTCCGGTAATTGCCGATTCGTCGATTACGGTGGCACCTGAAACTATGATGCCGTCCAAGGGTACCGACTCTCCAAGCCTTACCTGCAATATATCTCCTATTTTTATCTCATCAATGTCCACATCTTCAATTTTTTCACCGGTTATCAGATGTGTCATATTCGGACGCAGTTTAATTAAAGACGATATTGCCGTATATGTTTTCTTTTTTGACTTGGTTTCAAAATACTTGCCCAATGTGATAAGTGTTAAAATCATTACCGCAGATTCAAAATATAGATTATGGTGATATTTTTGAATCTTTAAAAAGTCTTGGAGCCCTAAGAGCATCGACATTTTGAAAATGGCAAAAATCCCATAGATAACGGCGGAAGTAGAGCCGACAGCTATTAAAGAGTCCATATTGGGAGCTCCGTAAAACAGGCTCTTAAACCCTCTTTTATAATAAGCCATATTTATAAATATGACCGGAAGAGCGAGAAGAAACTGTATAAATGCAAAGCTTACGGCATTCTTTTCTCCGATTAAAAAGGCGGGCAGGGGCAACATAAGCATATTTCCCATAGAAACATACATAAGCAGTATGGTAGCAGGTATGCTTATTTTAAGTCTGAGAGCCATATCTTTAAGCCGGTCGTCCCAAATCTTATCGGTTGTATCGCCGGTTTTATCCGTAGATTTTTTATTATCGTTTACGCTTATACCGTAGCCTATTGCGGTGACGGATTTTACTATATCATCGCAACTTGCCCTGTTCTCGTCATAGTCTACCGTCATTGAATTGGTCATCAGGTTCACATTTGCACAATCCACTCCGTTCACCTTTAAAACAGCCCTGTTTACAGCGGAACTGCATGCACTGCAGGTCATACCTGTTATATCAAAACTTTGTTTCATATTAATGCCTCCATATAAGTGTATTATATACTCATAGGGGGTATTTGTAAAGGAGATTTATAAGGATTAAAAAAAGCACATCAACACTATTTGTCGGTGTGCTTAATATTGATGATTAGCTTATATTGTCTATATTGAAAGCAAGCTTTCATATATCCAAAATAAGCAAATCATATTGATAGTTTGCTGAATTTGCCTATATTGAAAGTTTACTTTCATATAGGCAAATTATAGCTGACTATCTTGATAATATGCTTTTGTTTACTATACGAAAGCTTGCTTTCGGTATATGCAACAAAAACATATTATGTTAATGGTTAGATAAATCAATCTACTGCAACTACAGATCCGTTATATTTTTCTTTTATAAAATTTTTTACCTCGTCGGACTTTAACGCATTAACCAAAGCCTTGATTTTATCGCTCTCTTCATTACCCGCCTTTACGGCTATGATATTGGCATATGCCTTAGCCGCTTCGGAGTCGCTGCTTTCATAGCCCAATGAGTCGGTGGATACGTTATAACCTGCACCCAAAGCGTAGTTTCCGTTTAATACCACGAATGCCACCTCGTCCTTTATGTTGGGGATCTGTGCGGCTTCCAGCTCTTTGATTTCCACTCCGTTAGGATTTTCTACAATATCATTCTTTGTAGCCTTTATTCCGGCATCGTCCTTTAATTTGATTATTCCGAGCTGCTGTAACAGCAATAATGCTCTCGCCTCGTTAGTTACATCGTTCGGAACGGCAATGATATCGCCCTGAGAAATGCCGTCAAGGCTTGATTTCTTTCCGGCATAGATACCCAGAGGTTCATAATGTATGCTTCCTGCCGTTACAAGACTTGTATTTTGCTCCGTATTAAAGTTGTCAAGGTATGTGATGTGCTGAAAATAGTTTGCGTCTATTTCTCCCGAGTCCACCACCATATTCGGCTGTACATAGTCGCTGAATACCTTTACATCAAGAGAATAGCCGTCCTTTTCAAGGAGCGGTTTTGCCACTTCGAGGATTTCGCTGTGCGGTGTTGCAGATGCCGCAACGGTTATTTTTTTATCGTCGGACATTGCCGTATTTCCACCATTATCCGTTTTTTTCTGACATGCGGTCAGTGCCGATAATGCCAGTATAGCGGTACCGATTAAAATAATTGACTTTTTCATATTTTGTTCCTCCTTATTTTTGGTTTGTATGCTATACTAACATAAGCCAAAGGTTTTGACAACATCAAAATCACAAATATTTCAAAAATATTTCAAATTCTAATTTTTTATGCAAACCGCCTGATATGAAAAATACTTATTTTTTGGCTTTTTTATCCACGTTTGAAAAGAATTTTTCCATATTTATTACGTATCTTACGTGAGTTCCCTCCATTACCTGTTCATCATCATCGAAGGCTTTTACCTTGAATAATAATCTGCTTTTATCAACCTCAATAAGTTCACTCTCACATCTGACGGTCATTCCGATGGGTGTAGCAGCCATGTGTTTGATATTGATCTCGCTTCCGACACTGCCCTCCGTGTCTTTAAGCTCAGAAGAAATACTGTCAATACAGGTTTTTTCGGCAAGAGCTATTAAAAACGGTGTTGCGTATACGTCAACACCGGCATTTCCAAGTGCAGCCGCCACGTTCTTTTCCGTAACCAATTCCGTATTTGATCCTTTCATACCTACTTGTAACATAATTACCTCCATATTGTCTTATTTTTGTTTGAAAAGTATTATATATCTTTATTGATATTTTTACAATATTTCAATCATAATATTTCACTTTTATTTTAAAAATATATATACAAATCCGATATCTGTGCTAAAATGGTTAGCAAATAGTAATCGCAAATGAACAAAAACAAAGAAAGGAAGCCTAATTATGCCTAAACAAACAGGAAAATTTTTAGAGATTGTTAATTTGAAAAAGAGCTTCGGGAGCGGAGAAATACGACAGGAGGTCTTGCGTGATATGAGTTTTTATGTTGAAAAAGGAGAATTGTGTGTATTATTGGGGCCGTCCGGCTCAGGTAAATCCACCCTGCTTAATATTATAGGCGGGATAGACAGCCCCGATTCCGGATATATTGCGATTAATGGAGATAGATTGGAGGATCTGAATGAAAAAAATCTCACATTGTATCGCAGACAACATTTAGGCTATGTCTTTCAGATGTATAATTTGATTGGAAACCTGAATGTAAAAGAAAATATCGAGGTGGGAGCCTATCTTTCCGATTCTCCGCTTGATGTAGATGAGCTTTTACACACCCTCGGTCTTTATGAGCACAGATATAAATTGCCTAATCAGCTGTCGGGAGGGCAGCAGCAAAGAACCTCAATAGGGCGAGCCGTTGTCAAAAATCCTGACATTTT
>CAUUGW010000068.1:0-8231 GCA_963544785.1 uncultured Lachnospiraceae bacterium
CACATAGAAGTGCGGGTAAAACTTATAATGAGGCTGTCAAGGATAGATGGCAGATGCCGACTTCTATGCCTGATGCAGTAAAAAATATGCAGGTATTGAATGTTGAAGAGATAGATAAGGTGGCAGGGCAGGTTGATTTTGTTTTTTCCGCCGTTGATATGACAAAAGAAGAAATACGGGAAATCGAAGATAAATATGCCAAGACGGAAACGCCGGTAGTTTCCAATAACAGTGCACATAGATGGACAGATGACGTGCCTATGGTAATTCCTGAAATCAATCCGGAGCATTTTGATATAATAGAAGCACAGAAAAAGCGTTTGGGTACAAAAAGCGGTTTTGTGGCTGTAAAGCCCAACTGCTCCATACAGTCATATGCACCGGCACTTGCCGCCTGGAAAGCTTTTGAGCCTGTTACGGTTATAGCCACAACCTATCAGGCAATATCAGGTGCGGGCAAAACCTTTGGCAGCTGGCCTGAAATGGTGGAAAATATTATTCCATACATAGGCGGAGAAGAGGAAAAGTCGGAGCAGGAGCCTCTTAAACTTTTTGGAAAGATTGTAGATTCTAAAATTGTGAAAGCTGTAAACCCTGTTATCACCACACAATGTATCAGAGTGCCGGTGCTTGACGGTCATACAGCTGCCGTTTTTGTAAAATTTAAGCAAAAGGTGAGTAAAGATGAGCTGATAAAGGCTTTAATTAATTTTAAAGGAGAGCCTCAAAGGCTTAATCTTCCGTCCGCTCCCAAGCAGTTTATAGCTTATAACGAGAATGATGACAGACCTCAGGTAAAAGCCGATGTTAATTATGAGAACGGAATGGGTATTACCATCGGACGTTTAAGAAAAGATACCGTTTATGATTATAAGTTCGTAGGTTTATCTCATAATACCGTAAGGGGTGCGGCAGGAGGAGCGATACTTTGTGCAGAGCTTCTAAAAGCCTACGGATATATAAGGAAGAAATAAACAATGGGCGATTTAAATACAAAAGAGCTGTTATCCCTAAAAAACAGCATAATAGGCTATGCTTTTGAGAATCTTGAATACCCTTTTATGATTCTTGATAATCTTTCCTATATTATAAAAGAAACAGGTTCAAAATTGGATAAAACAAGGTTTGAAGAGATAAAGGAAAATATATGGGTAGCAAAGAGTGCAAGGATTTATGAAAATGTTCATATAGAAGCACCCGCAATTATTGACGAAGAGGCGGAGATAAGATTCGGTGCGTTTATAAGAGGAAATGCGGTTGTCGGAAAAAATGCCGTACTCGGAAATTCCTGTGAACTTAAAAATTCCGTTCTTTTTGATAAGGTTCAAGTGCCTCATTATAATTATGTGGGCGACTCGATTTTAGGATATAAATCTCATATGGGAGCAGGGGTGGTCACCTCCAATGTAAAGTCGGATAAAAGCCCTGTAGTCATAAAAAACGGTGATGAAAGGGTTAAAACCGGCAGAAAAAAGGTTGGAGCGGTTTTAGGGGACAATGTGGAAATAGGCTGTAATTCAGTCTTAAACCCCGGTACTGTAATAGGAAGAAATACCAATGTTTATCCTTTGTCATCTGTAAGGGGCTATGTCAAAGCCGATTCTATTTATAAAAACGCCGATGAAATCGTAAATAAATATAATATGGAACCGCAATAATAAAACATAGTTTTTACCTTATAAAAATATCCTGTAATCGGTATATTCGTTTTTCTTGCAGCCATATTTTGAGGCAACAAGGGAATTATATATCATAGCGGCTTTTATATCTATATTAAGCATTTTTCGGGATACGGGATTAACTATGTTGTTTGCATTCCGCAGTCCGGTGATTATATTTATGTCCGAATTTTTGCTTATCAGGCTTAAAATCTCTTTGCCTTTATTATTTGAACACAATACTTTGATATAATCAGGATTGAGGTTTATAAAGCTTTTCATATCATCATCTTTTATATTTAATAAAATATGAAGCAAGGCTCTTTTTATATGGCTTCTTGTTATAGACTTAGGTTTTAAAATATCTACAAAAGACTCTATTTTACAAAAAGAGTTCAGATTATTTTTTATTCTGTTGTACAGAAATTCATTTATGCCGTAGATGTTGTCAAAGTCGTATAACAGGCGATATTGCAGCATATCTGACAGGTCGTCAAGTTTTAGAGCCCTGCTTTTGGTATCGGATATAAGGTTTTTTCTTATGTCGGTGGCGTTATAACCCTCTTTTCTTTTATAGGTGTAGGGAGTGATTTTTGAGTTTAAAATCTTAAGTGCCGTAATATATTCTATACCGAGGTTGGTGTTCGCATCCGATAAAATGCTTCCGTCAAATTCCGTATCCATACAATCAAGCGAATGAGTAATAGCATTTTCTCTTGCTTTAGGGTATGGAATTCCTGATTTTATTTCTTCTTTAAGCCTTGATTTATAGGTAAAATCCTCGTCTTTAAGAAGCTGTGCTATTTTGTACAATGTGTCCGTGTTGTCAAGACGGCTTCCGAAGCAGATGCTGTTTACGACGTTTAGAGCATCCAAGGTCTTTACAGCCCCATAGGCAAAGACGCCGGCGTTTGCGGTCGCAAATACAGTCGGAAGCTCTATTACAAGGTCAACTCCCGCCAAAACGGCGGCTCTTGCTCTGTCGTATTTATCAAAAACAGCTATTTCTCCTCTTTGTACGAAGCTTCCGCTCATTATTGACACCAGATAATCCGTACCCGACAGATTTTTTGCGTTATCAATGTGTATTTTATGTCCCTCGTGAAAAGGATTGTATTCGGTTATCAGCCCGCAAATTTTCATACGCTCATCCTTTTTTATAACATTTAAGATAATAGTTAGATATAATTTTATTAAGATAGTTAGCTATAATATTATATACGAAAAAATCGGAGTATGCCATATAAATAATGTATTTATTCCTATAATTTCCCTGTTGACAAATTTTTTTATTTATGATACCTTATTCAAGTAGTTTTGTTCCTCGATAGCTCAATGGCAGAGCACTCGGCTGTTAACCGAGGGGTTGTTGGTTCGAGCCCAACTCGGGGAGTTTTTTATTTTACCGATATTTTGCATATCGGTTGTTTTTATTTAAAAGTTCTTAAAATTTTCATTATTTTTCATTTAAAAAAATCTATTCTGTCTTTTTAAACAATAAATTCCTATTTTTTAAATTTTATTTAAGCATTATAATTAATTTAAAAAAAATAAAATTAATATTTTATAATTATTAAGAATCGGCATTTTTATTGCATTTTATTTGTTTTTGAGCTATAATATTAACAGCATTTGTGAAAGTAGAGGTGATCAGAATATGGCAAATGTTACAATTGACGCGATAAGAGCCGCCGAGAAAAAGTCGGCTGAGGAATTAAAAGCTGCGAGTGCGGCTGCTGAAGAGGCTCTGATAGCGGCAAAGGAGAAGGCGAATGAGATTTTAACCTCGTCAAAGGAAAGCTGCAGCAGCATGGTGGACAGGCATAGAAAGGAGGCTTTAGAAAAAGCAGATGCTTTAATAGGAACAATAGTTTCTAAATCCGACGAGGAGCTTGTGAAACTTAAGGGTAGTGCTAAGCTTAAAGAAAATGAAGCTATTTTAGCTATACTTGAAGAGTTGACAGCGTGATGAACTTACATTATTGGAAGGGAGGGCATAATAGCTTATGGCTGTATTATCCACTAAACGTCTAACATTGTGCGGTCTTAATAAAGATCGAAAAAAAGTGCTTGAGCTTATTCAACGATTAGGCGTAGTTGAGGTGCGTAAAGCCAAAAAGGATGGAACAATTTTTAAAAGGAATGATGTCAGCAAGCAAAAAGCGGTTTTTGAAAAAAGCGCCAATGTTATCGGACAGGCCTTATCCATTATGGAAAAGGTTGTAGAAGATAAGCGCGGTTTTTTTGAAAAGATGGACGGAAGAGTTCATATCAAGGCTGCAGAATTTGAAAAAGCTACTAAAGAACATTCTAAAATCTATGACAAAGCTAACAGTATTGTGAACCTGCAAAAAGAAAGCATGGAGCTTGAAAACAATATACCCAGATTGGAGCTTCAAATAGAAACCTTGAAGCCTTGGATAGGGTTTGATTTGCCGCTTGATTTTGAAGGTACGGAAAATACAAAGGCGTTTATAGGTCAGATTAAAACGCCGCTTAGCGAATTGGATATTTATAATGTGATTTCTTCTTATGATAATGACTTGAAAGCGGTAAACGTGGACATTATCAGCAGCAGCGATGAGTTGACTTGCTTGTGTGTGGTTTGTGCAAAGGATATTGCCGGGAAAGTGGGCGAAGCTTTACAAAAAATAGATTTTGTCAGAGCACCGTTTACAACCACCAATCCTAATCAGGAAGTAGAAAGACTTAACAATGAGATAAAAGAATCAAGAATTAAAATAGAAAATATTGATTCTGAGCTTAAAACCTATGCCGGTAGTGTGAATGATATGAAACTGGTGCATGATTTTTACATCATGAGGGCGGATAAATATGACGTACTGTCCAACATTGTGCAGTCAAGTCATGTATTCGTTATCAGAGGGTACATACCGGAGCCTTATGTTGAGGAGTTGAAAAAATCTCTTGAGCCTTTCGACGTGATATGTGAATTTGAAGATGTACATGCAAAGGATGATGAGCCGGTTATGCTTAAAAACAACGGCTTTGCATCTCCGCTTGAGTCGGTTGTTGAAAGCTACAGTCTGCCGGGCAGAGATGAGTTCGATCCTACCTTTTTGACAGCACTATTTTATTATATTTTATTCGGACTTATGTATTCGGATGCGGCTTACGGGCTGATACTGATAATCGGAACGGGACTTGTTCTTGCAAAGTCCAAGAATTTGGAACCGAGCTTTAGAAAAACCCTCAAATTATTCCAATACTGCGGTATTGCGACGGCATTTTGGGGGATAATGTTCGGCAGCTTCTTCGGAGATGCCATAGATGTTATAGCGGCTACTTTCTTTAACAGACCGGATATAAAGCTGCATGCACTCTGGTTCGTTCCTGTAAATGAACCTATGAGAATGCTTGTATTTTCATTTGCAATAGGTCTTGCGCATCTTATGCTCGGACTTTTTGCACAGATGTATAATCACATAAAAAATCGCAGAGTAAAGGATGCTGTTTATGACGACCTGTTTTGGATATTATTCGTGGGCGGTTGTGTGATTTTACTGTTATCCGTACCTATGATTACAGGAATGTTAGGGCTCGGCTTTACACTGCCGGCTGTGGCAAATATGGCAGGAAAGATTTGTGCTGTCGTAGGAATGGTCGGTGTCCTTGCTACCGCAGGCAGAGAGTCTAAGGCATTCGGCAAGAGATTCTTAAAGGGCTTATACGGAGTGTACGGTATAACAGGATATTTAAGCGATGTACTTTCATATTCCAGATTATTGGCTTTAGGATTAGCTACAGGTGTTATTGCCAGCGTATTTAATAAAATCGGAAGTATGTTCGGCGGAGGTGTTGTGGGAGCAATACTTTTCATTATTGTTTTTGTAATAGGTCATACATTAAATCTATTAATAAACGTTCTTGGCGCTTATGTGCATGCCAACCGTTTACAGTATGTGGAATTTTATGGTAAGTTTTATAACGGTGGTGGCAGAAGATTTGAGCCATTTACTGAAAATACAAAATATTACAGAGTCGAGGAGGACTAATAAAAATGGGAAATATGGGACAAGTTTTAGCATTAACAGGAGCGGTATTGGCAGCATTATTGGCAGGCATCGGTTCTGCAATAGGTGTAGGTAAAGGCGGTAGAGCCGCAGCGGGAGCCGTTACGGAAGATCCTAAGCTGTTTTCAAAGGTGCTTATTTTGCAGCTGCTTCCAGGTACACAGGGTATCTACGGACTGCTTATCGCATTTATCACATTAACACAGATAGGTATTATGGGAGGTTCTGCTCCTGACACACTCGGAAAAGGTTTATTATATTTTGCGGCATGTCTGCCTATGGCGTTTGTAGGATTATGGTCAGCTATGCACCAGTCAAACGCATCCGTTGCAGCTATCGGACTGGTTTCAAAAAGACCGGATCAGTTCGGTAAGGCTATGATCTTCCCCGCAATGGTGGAAACATACGCTATTCTTGCATTATTGGTTTCAATCCTGGCAATTTTCGGAATTAAATAATTCATTAACGGTTAATGTTAAAAATAGAAAATTAGGAGGGACTATGGCAGGATTAGATGTGATTATCAGTCAGATTGATAACAGCTCAAAAGAGAAAATAGAGCAAATCAGGGCAAATTCTGACAGGGAGTGTTCCAAGATAATAAACGAGGCTGAGGCGGAGGCGAAAAAGAGGCTTGCGGAGGCTGAAACAAGAGCAAAAAATGAAAGTGCGGACATAGAAAGCAGAGCGGATTCCACGGCACAGCTTAAGATAAGACAGGCGTTATTGTCCTGCAAGCAGGAGCTTATATCGGAGACTATTAAAAAGGCTAAGGAAACAATTTTATCCAAGGATGTTTCCGAGTATTTCGATATTTTAGTAAAAATAGCGGCAAAGTACGGAAGAAGTGAATCCGGAGAAATGATTTTATCTAAAGCGGATAAGAGCAGGGTGCCTTCAGACTTTGAAAGCAGGGTTAATTCCGCCTTGGCTGAAAGGAAAGGCTCATTGAAGCTGTCCGATACGACCGCAGATATAAACGGAGGGTTTATATTAAAATACAGTCAGGTTGAGGAAAATTGCTCTGTAGATGCACTTTTTGACAATTCCTACGATGCATTGGTTGATAAGGTAAATGAAGTGTTATTTTCTAAATAAAATTTTAAGGAGAAGATATGGCGGATAGAGAATTTATTTATCAGGTCGCGCGTATCAGAGCTAAGGAATTAACACTTTTATCTGCGGCATTCATCAGGCAATTATTATCTGCTGTCAGTGCCGATGAGTGTATAAAACTCCTCGCTGAGAAAAACTGGGGAGCTGACGATGCCGGAAATATAGAAGAGTTACTTAGAGGAGAACGTGAAAAGACTTGGAATCTTATGCGTGAAATGTTGGAGGATATATCGGTATTTGATGTATTCCTTTACAGTAATGACTATCATAACCTGAAGGCTGCTATGAAAGAGGAGCTTGTTAAACAGGAGCAGGAGGGCATATACATAAAACAGGGGACAGTGGGTTTGGAGATTATAAAAAAAGCTGTCGTTGAGAATGATATGTCTTATCTTCCTGATCGCATGAGAGATGCGGCAAGGAAGGCATATGATATCCTGTTGCACACGGGAGACAGTCAGGAAAGTGACGTAATAATAGATAGAGCGGCTCTAAATGATATATATAGGGCGGGCAAAGAATCATTCAGCGAATTTATCAAGATGTATGCCGAACTTACCGTTGCATGCGCAGACATAAAAATCGCTATCAGAGCGGCAAGAACGGGAAAGGATAAAAGCTTTTTGAAAAAAGCTTTAGCTCCTTGCGACAGCCTTAATATAGAGCTGTTATCAGATGCCGCCTTTGATTCCGAAGAGGCTGTCGGTGATTATATAAAACTCACAGCTTACAGTGATGCTGCCGAGGCTTTGGGAAAATCCATATCGGAATTTGAGGTGTGGTGTGACAATTATATGATAAAGGCTATGAAATCTCAGCTATCTGAAAGCTTTGGAATAGGACCGCTTGCCGCATATATTTTGGCTAGAGAAAATGAAATAAAAACGGTACGTTTGATATTGTCCGGTAAGCAGAACAGCCTGCCGAACGATGTAGTAGAGGAAAGGATAAGGGAGATGTATGTATAAGATTGCTGTGATGGGCGACAGAGACAGTATATACGGCTTTGCAGCCTTAGGGCTCACTCCTTTTCCTGTTAATGATACCGAGCGGGCTGTAAAGACGTTAAGAGATTTGGCGGAGGATAATTATGCGGTTATTTATATAACGGAAGCTCTGGCTGAAGCTATTGAGGACGAGATAGATAAATATCGTGAAAGAAAATTGCCGGCTATAATACTGATACCGGGAGTTTCCGGCAATACCGGAAAGGGAATCTCGGCGGTTAAGAAATCAGTGGAGCAGGCAGTCGGATCGGATATTATATTTGGAAATGGTGGGTGAGATAGACAAATGAATAGTAAAGGCATTATAAAAAAAGTGGCAGGACCTCTGGTAATAGCGGAGGGAATGCGAGATGCAAATATGTTTGACGTAGTTAGGGTAAGTAAGGCAAGGCTTATAGGCGAAATCATAGAGATGC
>CAUUGW010000069.1:0-8207 GCA_963544785.1 uncultured Lachnospiraceae bacterium
ATTTTGATGATTTTTTAATTGAATGGGACGAAATGAGAAAGAAACACTATAATGGTGAAATTACAGACGAGGAGTTTGAAGATTGGAAGTTGTCTTTTCCTAAGAAATCAAGATTTTTGAAAAAGAGGTGATTCTTTTGTCTATAAAAAATATTTCAGATTTTATAAATGAACTCAAAAAAATACCTGCTCCAAGAAAAACAGAACTTTTCTTTAGAGGGCATTCAGATATAGATTATGAATTAAAACCAGGTATTTATAGAAATACTAATCTGATTTCAAATGAACATATTTTATTTAAGGAATTTATTTTAAGAACACCCACTGACTTTCTTAACGAAAAAAGTGCTTTGGAAAAACTCGTGAAAATGCAGCACTATGGTCTACCAACACGCTTATTAGATATTACTTCTAATCCTCTTGTAGCTCTATATTTCGCATGCAATGGTGATTATAAAAAAGATGGAAAAGTCATAAGTTTTAGAATACCAAATTCTTATATAAAATATTATGATAGTGATACTGTAAGCATTCTATCTAATATATCTAAAAGACCCGATGATTTTAATATAAAAGATATAGCGAACTTAAATACCAAAGAATTTAATGAAAAAGAAAATATTCAATATTTGCTCCATGAAATAAGAGAAGAAAAAGCATATTTTCAATCAATTATTAATCCCGAAGATATTGGGAAAGTTGTTGCAGTGAAAGTAAAACAAAGTAATATCCGAATAATCAAGCAAAGTGGCGCTTTTTTAATCTTCGGAATTAATATCGAAAAAATGAATCCTGCTATGGTTCCAATAAAATGGATTGTTGATTCATCCAAAGAAAAAATAGACTTTACAATTAACAAAGATGATAAAAAGCTAATACTTAAAGAGTTAGATTCCTTAGGAATTAATGAAGCTACATTATTCCCAGAACTAGATAATCAAGCTCGTTATTTAAAAAATAAATATGTCTAAAATAAAGACCATAGCAAGTTACGCTACGGTCTAATTTTTTATTCATTTGTAAAGCCATTGGGAGCTATTATTGGATTTATTCTTTTTGAAATCTTTACCCAATTTTGTCCCAGTTGCTTATTCTAACAGGCTATAAGCCTTGAAAATAAGTCGTTTTCAGAAAAACATGCTCTACTCCCACTCAATCGTCCCCGGAGGCTTGCTTGTCAGGTCATACAGCACCCTGTTTACCCCTCTTACTTCATTTATTATACGGCTGACCACCCTCTGCAATACTTCCCAAGGTATTTCAGCCGCCTCCGCCGTCATAAAATCCACAGTATTCACCGCACGCAATCCTATCGCATAATCATATGTTCTCTCATCGCCCATTACTCCTACGGAGCGCATATTGGTAAGAACCGCAAAATACTGCCCCAGAGCCTTATCAAGTCCTGCATTTGCTATTTCTTCCCTATAAATAAAATCAGCCTCTTGAACTATAGCAACCTTTTCTGCGGTCACCTCCCCTATTATCCTGATTCCAAGACCGGGACCCGGAAACGGCTGGCGAAATACCAGTCTTTCCGGTATTTTAAGCTCCAGTCCCACCTTCCTCACCTCGTCTTTAAACAAATCCCTAAGAGGCTCTATGATTTCTTTAAAATCAACACAATCAGGCAATCCTCCCACGTTATGATGTGATTTAATTACCACAGACTCACCGCCGAGCCCCGATTCCACCACATCAGGATAGATAGTTCCCTGCACCAGATAATCCACTGCACCTATCTTTTTTGCCTCTTCCTCAAAAACTCTGATAAATTCCTCACCGATTATTTTTCTTTTTGCTTCAGGATCGGTAACCCCCGCAAGCCTACCATAAAACCTGTCCTTAGCATTCACTCTTATAAAGTTTAATTCATAATCTCCGTCAGCTCCGAATACAGCCTCTACCTCATCTCCCTCGTTTTTACGAAGCAATCCGTGGTCAACAAACACACAGGTCAGCTGTTTTCCTACCGCCTGTGACAGCAAAACCGCAGCTACGGACGAATCCACTCCTCCCGATAAAGCACACAGCACCTTGCCGTTGCCGACCCTTCTTCTTATTTCCTCAACGGCATTTTCAACAAAGGCACTCATCTGCCAATCAGCCTTACAGCCACAAATCTTATGCACAAAATTACTAATAATATCCTTACCGTACTGTGTATGCAATACCTCCGGGTGAAACTGTATTCCATACAGCCCCTTTTCCTGATTTTCAAAAGCCGCATTATCAGTAGATACGGTATGTGCCACTGACTTAAAGCCGCGTGGCAACCCTTTTACATAATCAAAATGACTCATCCACACGACAGATTTTTCCGGTATCCCTGCAAACAGACTGCAAGAGGTATCAAAAACAGTTTCCGTCTTTCCGTATTCCCTGTTTTCAGCCTTTTCCACACAGCCTCCCAACATATGACTCATAAGCTGCGCTCCGTAGCAAAGCCCTAAAATCGGAATTCCTAAACTTAACAGCTCCCTGCTGCACGTAGCCGCTCCCTCTACATACACGCTGTTAGGTCCTCCGGTCAGAATAATTCCCTTAGGATTCATTTCCTTTATCTTGGATAGTTCCGTCCTATAGGAATATATTTCACAATATACACCTGATTCACGCACCCTTCTTGCGACCAGCTGGTTATACTGTCCGCCAAAATCTATCACTACAATCTTTTCATCACTTATAGATTTCATCAAATACCCCTTTATTATTTTTCACTATCTATAACTTCTACAGCTCTTATGGTTTTATCGGCTATTTCCTTAGTAATCTCATTTATAAACACATCAAGCGTTCTTTGTCCCTCGTCACCTTTAAACCTGCTGCGAACCGCTATAAGCTTATCCTGCTGCTCCTTTTCTCCGACTATTATCATATAAGGAAGCTTCATAAGCCTTGCCTGCCTTATCTTATAACCTATCTTCTCGGAACGATTATCACAAGTAGCCTTAATTCCGGCTGTTTTCAGCTTATCTGTGACCTCATTGGCATAATCCACATACTTTTCAGATATAGGAAGCACCCTTACCTGTTCCGGACACAGCCACGTAGGGAATGCTCCGGCATATTTTTCAATAAGCCACGCAAGCGTTCTTTCATAGCAGCCTATAGACGTCCTGTGAATAATATACGGACGTTTCTTTTCACCGTCTTTATCAATAAAATACATATCATACCTTTCAGCCAAAAACATATCAAGCTGAATGGTAATCATAGTATCTTCCTTGCCATAAACATTCTTTGCCTGAATATCAAGCTTAGGTCCGTAAAATGCGGCTTCGCCCACTGCCTCCGTATATTCTATGCCTATTTCATTAAGCATTGTCCTCATACTGTCCTCGACCTTATCCCAAAGCTTCGGCGTCCCTAAATATTTATCGGCATCATCAGGATCCCATTTGGACATACGATATGTCACATCTTTTTCAAGCCCCAAAGTAGTCAGACAATACTTAGCCAAATCCACGCAGGCTCTAAACTCATCGCTTAACTGATCGGGTCTTACTATCAAATGCCCCTCACTTATAGTAAACTGCCTCACACGAGTTAGCCCGTGCATCTCTCCCGAATCCTCATTTCTGAATAATGTGGAGGTTTCACCGTAACGGCAAGGCAAATCCCTGTAAGATTTCTGGGAATTTTTATATACAAAATACTGGAAAGGACAAGTCATAGGTCTTAAAGCCATCACCTCTTTGTCAATATTCTCATCATCACTGTCATCACCTATTACGAACATTCCCTCTTTATAATGATACCAGTGGTCAGACAGCTTATAAAGGTCGGACTTTGCCATAAGCGGAGTCTTGGTTCTCATATAACCGCGACGCTCCTCCTCATCTTCTATCCATCTTTGCATAGTTTGAACCATAGCGGTACCTCTCGGCAAAAGAAGCGGCAACCCTTGCCCTATAATATCCACCGTAGTAAACAGCTCAAGCTCTCTGCCCAACTTATTATGATCCCTGTTTTTCCTATCCTCAAGCATAGATAAATGCTTTTCCAAATCCTCTTTATTATCAAATGCCGTACCGTAAATTCTGGTCAATGACTTGTTGGCTGAATCCCCTCTCCAATATGCACTTGACGTTGATATCAGCTTAAAACCCTTTATCTGTCTGATATTCATTAAATGAGGCCCTGCACACAGGTCAACAAAACCGTTATCCATTTCATAAAATGAAATAGTGGCATTTTCATCTAAATCCTTAATCAGTTCCACCTTATAAGGCTCATTTTTTTCTTCCATCAGCTTAATCGCATCAGCTCTTTGCAAATCATATTTTTTGAGTCTGCTGCCCTTTTTTATCATTTTCTTAGCCAATGCTTCAATCTTATTCAAATCATCGGCAGATATACTTTCCATATCAAAGTCATAATAAAATCCCTCATCAATGGCAGGTCCTATGGTCATCTTTGCATCAGGATACAGCTCCTTTACAGCCATAGCAAGTACGTGAGATGCCGTATGTCTAAGCGTTTTTAGTCCCTCTTTCGTACCGGTTCCCAATATCTCTATGGTGCAATCGCTATCAACCTCCGTCCTTAAATCCGTTAATTTACCGTCCACATCGGCAATAGCGGCGGTCTTAGTCAGTTCATCACTTCTTTCTCTTATTATATCAAAAATAGATATTTTACTCTCAACTTCGCTGCTGCTTCCTTCCTTAAACTTAACTAACATAGCTTGATTGCTCCTTCCTTTATACCAAAATAAATTTAAAATCCTTAATAAAAATTGTAACACTTAAATGTTTAAAACTCAATATCATAATTAAATCAAAACTCAAATATCAAGCATTACTCCCATAAACACCGGCAGATTATTCCCGGTATCAATTATCATATATAAAAAAGGCTTATTAAGCACCACTTCCTTAGGTTCTACCGGCTGTAAAGCTGTTTCTTTCATTTCTATACTTGTAACCGCTCCCGCCTTTGTGCCGGCGGAATTTACCTCTATAAAAGTCTTATGCAAAACCTCATTTATACAAACATTTGTATCGGACTTAAACATTCCGCTAAAATCAGCCTTATTTGCATCAAATGCCTGTATCATTCCCATTTTCTTTAAAGAAACATTTAATGTGACATCGGTTTCGCTCTTAAACATCGGAAGCCCCGCATTAACCTTGACAGCCTCCTGATTTTTAAGCAGCTTGGCTAGCTTTTTTCCATTTAAAGAGCTTATATATTTTATAATATCCTTATCAGGCATAACACAGGCTAAGGCATAGCCGCTTTTATAAGGCTTTATAAAGCCCTTTGCATCATTACCTGATAAATAAGTACATTCCGATGAGTACATCATATCAACGCTCTTTTTCTTGCCCTTATAATTAGTGAAATCGACTTTTTCAATAGATGCCTTGCTGTACTTGTCACGCCATTCATCATCAAAGCTTAAAGCATTGATTAAATACATCAACGAATCCGGCTTTATACCCTTCACTATTTCTTTTATCATACCCTTTGTGTTAATATTCACCCATTTATTTATCTTGTTTTTGGTCTTTGAATCGAATTTTTCTTTATGAACGGATACGGAATATATCTCTTTATTCTTTTTAATAAAGTCATCATTGACGGATAAGCCCTTAATATCCTTTACCCAGATGGAATTGGCTACACTTATGCTCTTATTATTAACAGCCATATCTCTGTAATTTTTGAAAAAATTATTTAAATCCTTTATATTACCGCCAAGAGCCTTTTCCATTCCTAAAAGAGTATCTTTTTTTGCTCCGTTAGCAGTCATTCCTAAGGCAGAGCTGACGGATAAAGGAGATATCAACACATTTTTATCGGTACTTAAATTATTTTTCAATAAATTAACGGAAAAATCCATATAGGCATTTTTCCCCTTTGATGGCAACTGTATATTCTTTGCCGAATCCTTCGCCATCGCAACTGTGCCGGTTGCGGAAATTCCGCAGACTAAAATTCCGACACTCATAATACTTATAATCTTTCTAAATATCTTGCTCATAGTTATATCCTTTCTTTTCTCTGATTTTAAGATGTCATCTTTACTTGTTAATCTCTCTTTTAGACTACCGTTAATTATCTCTATAATCGGGTTATTTCTTCTTTTGTTAATCCTGTAATACTGATAATTACGTCCATAGGCAGCCCCTGTTCTTTCATTGCCTTCGCAATAGAAACGGTGTTTTCCTGTATACCTTCAAGCCTGCCTTTACGCTCTCCCTCAAGCCTACCCTCATTATATCTTTCTTTCAAAATCATATTTGTTGCCTGTTCCTGTGTAAATAAAGCCATCATAATATCCATTACCTCCCGTTCCTTAGTTTCTAAAAATTCCTTTAATATATCGTTTCCCTTACAGTAATCTATTGTCGCCACAAGTGCTTTAAAAATATCGTCTTTACTTGTTAAACCCTCTTTTAGACTGTCATACTTTTGGCAAAAACTGATATATTCCGAAATTATATTGTTTCGTACGGTATCTGCCGTAATTATCTTTACAATCAACTCTAATGTTATATCGTCATTATGACAATAGCTGTCCGACAGCCTTAATACATCACTCTCAAACTTTCTCGTTCCTGTATATATCAATATAAACTCAGGCTTAGGCAGCTCAATCTTTTTAGTCCCGTATATGTTAAGAGAATTGTCGAAGATATAGTTATAATAGCTGTTTGCAATATAAATCAAAAGTCTTACAGCCATATTCGGGTTGTATCCGCTTTGTGCCTCTACTAAAAGGATTAACTTATCCTTTACAAGTAGTCCCAAATCATTATATATATCATAGACTAAGGTGTTTTCCAATGTAATTAATTTAAAGTCCTCATCTTCATAGCTGTCAGCATCATCATAGAGAGCTGAATATAGCTGTTTAAGATATTTTATATCCTTAAATAAATGCGTGAACAAGCTGTCCTTTAACTGCCTGTTTACAATGACTTCATCTTCTCTATTCAAAGGCTGTTCCCCCCTTTCAGATTTTCATCAAGACATTGCACTCACCGCCACAGCCCCGTCAGCCGCCGCTGTTATCACCTGTCTAAGCGGAGTATCCCTCACATCACCACAGGCATAAATTCCGTCTATGTTTGTCTTACACCTGTTATCAGTCACTATGTATCCGGCATCATTAAGCTTTAACAGCCCCTCATATATCTTAGTCATAGGCTCTATCCCAACCGCCACAAATACCGCATCGGTAGCTAAATCCCTTGTTTCATCGGTCTTCACATTTTTCAGTTTTATACTCTCAACCACATCATCTCCCGATATTTCAAGCGGTATACTGTCCCAGATTACCTCTATTTTTTCCTCTGCAAACATCTTGTTCTGTAATATTTTAGCCGCCCTTAATTCATCTCTTCTATGTACTAAATACACCTTACTGCAAAACCTTGATAAGAATATGGCATCTTCCACCGCCACATCTCCTCCACCTATTACTACGGCAGTTTTTTCTCTAAAAAAAGCACCGTCACAGGTTGCACAATAAGATACACCCCTACCCCTTAACTTTGCTTCTCCATTTATATTAAGCTCCCTGTGCGAAGCCCCTGCCGCTATTATAACATTTTTTGTACATAAATCTCCATCATCGGTAACAATCAGCTTGTAATCACCTTTATCTTCAATATTTAAAACCTCTTTTGGCAATAAAGTCATTCCAAGCCTTGCAGCGTGTTCTGAAAATTTGGTCGCAAGCTCCATTCCGCTTAATAAATCAAGTCCTAAATAATTTTCTATTTCATAAGTATTTATTATCTGACCGCCGGCAATATAATTTTTATCCAAAACTACAAAATCAAGACCCGCTCTTGAGGCATAAACTGAAGCACTAAGACCGGCAGGTCCTGCTCCTATAATTATCAAATCATATATCTTTTCCATAAGTCCTCCAAAATTATAATTACTGACAAGCTTAAACTCAAGCTTCGTCAAGCTTTTACTTCTATATCTATATTTAAAACTTTGTTCTTGACTCGCTTTCTCTAAGTGTTTAGGATAAGCTTACACTAAGTTCATACTTCGCTTCGCTCGTATTCTCTAAGTACTCACATTATACCATAAATACTAAACTCAAACGTCGTCAAGCTTTACTTCTTCATTCCTTAATTCTCTATCCTTGTCTCGTTTTCGTTAAGTGTTTAGGTATAGCTCGTACTAAGTTCATACTTCGCTTCGCTCGTATTCTCTAAGTACTCACATTATACCATA
>CAUUGW010000070.1:0-8195 GCA_963544785.1 uncultured Lachnospiraceae bacterium
CGGTTTTTCAAGTTGAAATAATTTTAAAAATGTTCTATAATCATATCCAGTATGATAAAAAAGGGAGAAGATAAATGATTTCAGCAAATAATGTGACATTGAGGCTCGGGAAGAGGGCCTTATTTGAAGATGTGAACATAAAGTTTGTTAAAGGCAACTGCTACGGAATAATCGGTGCTAACGGGGCGGGAAAATCAACATTTTTAAAGATTTTGTCAGGAGAGATTGAGCCGAGCAGCGGCAGTGTCAGCATAAGCCCGGGAGAGCGTTTGTCATTCTTAAAGCAGGACCACTTTCAGTATGATGAATATACCGTTCTTGATACCGTAATGATGGGAAATCCGAGACTTATAGAGGTAAGGGACGAAAAAGATGCCATCTATGCAAAAGAAGATTTTACCGATGAAGACGGGATAAGGGCAAGTGAGCTTGAGGCGGAGTTTGCCGATATGGACGGTTGGAATGCGGAAGCGGATGCGGCTACATTGTTGAACGGCTTGGGAATAGAAACCGATCTTCACTATTCTGTAATGAATTCTCTGACAGGCTCTCAGAAGGTCAAGGTGCTTTTGGCACAGGCTTTATTCGGGAATCCGGATATACTGTTGCTTGACGAGCCTACCAACCATTTGGATCTTGATGCGACGGCATGGCTTGAGGAATTTTTGATAAATTTTGAAAATATAGTAATAGTGGTATCCCACGACAGGTATTTTTTGAACAAGGTTTGTACCAACACGGCTGATATTGACTACGGCAAAATTCAGATGTATTCGGGCAACTATGATTTCTGGTACGAGTCAAGTCAGCTTATAATACAGCAGGCGAAGGAATCCAATAAGAAGAAAGAAGAGAAGATAAAGGAGCTTAAGGAATTTATAGCACGATTTTCCGCCAACGCTTCAAAATCCAAACAGGCTACATCAAGGAAGAAAGCACTTGAAAAAATAGAGCTTGATGAGATAAAACCCTCATCAAGAAAGTATCCCTATATTGATTTCAGACCTAACAGAGAGATAGGCAACGAGGTTTTAACCGTAACCGGCCTGACCAAGACCATAGACGGGGTAAAAGTGCTTGACAATATTTCATTTACATTGGGAAGAGAAGACAAGGTTGCATTTGTGGGCAGCTGCGAACAGGCGACCTCGGCATTGTTTAAGATACTTGCAGGAGAGGATACCGCCGACAGCGGAGATTATAAATGGGGAGTGACCACATCACAGGCGTTTTTCCCTAAAGACTTTTCAAATGAATTTGACTCTGATATGAACATCACCGAATGGTTGACACAGTATTCTGAAATTAAGGAGATAGGCTATGTAAGGGGCTTTTTAGGACGTATGCTTTTCGGAGGTGATGACGGCGTTAAGAAAGTAAAGGTCTTATCGGGAGGAGAAAAGGTCAGATGTCTGTTATCCAAGATGATGATTTCAGGTTCCAACATATTACTGCTTGACGAGCCTACCAACCATTTGGATATGGAGTCGATTACCGCACTTAATAAGGGGCTTATCAAGTTTAAGGGGGTATTGTTGTTTACGGCACATGACCACGAGTTTGTGCAGACCACCGCAAACAGGATTATGGAGATATTGCCGGACGGCAGCATAATAGATAAGATGATGACCTATGACGAATATCTTGAGAGTGATTCCATGGCAAGAAAGAGAGCCAAGGCATACGATAAGGACGAGCATTCGGAGATCGATGAAGACTGAACGACAAATAACCATTTAAAGCGATTAGAAAAGCAAAAGCTCTAATCGCTTTTTTATTCTAAAAAATAATCAGAGAAACAGTATTAATAAAATTAATACACACAATACTAATAATACACAAAATGGACACAAATATACTGTAGGATATATCGTTGTATATATCAAAAATATATTTGACAAAAAACAAATATAGTGATATTGTATTAGACAAATCATATATTAAAAGACTAAAAGAAAGGTCGAGGAAGATTAGATGAAGCTTTTAAAAAAATTTGCACTTTGTTCTTTAAGCATAGGACTTATGTTATCAAGTTTTCAGGTCAGTGCAATGGCTGACGGGGCTTTCATAAGTGCAGCCGGAATTACAAACAGTATTAACGGGGCGGATTTATCGAAAGCAAACTATATAAGCAGGGCTCAGTTTGCCAAGATGCTGGTTACATTTACAAAAGATGAAAGAAAATTGAAGTCTCTGTCTAAAAAGACATTATTTAAAGATGTAAAAAAGACAAACGCTTATATGCCGTATATAAATCTTGCGGCAAGATCGGGCTATTTAAGCGGATATACGAATAAAAAATTCGGATATAAGAAAAAGGTCACAATGGGTATGGCTGCCTACAGCTGTCTTAAAGTATTGGGCTATGAAAACAGTGACCTGATAAACTTGGGCAGTGACGGCATTATGGCAAAATTCAACTCTCTTCAATTAAATAAAAACATCGGCAAGCCCGCAGGAGCTGCAATTACAGGAGAGGATGCAGCCAATTTGTTCTACAATCTTTTGTCTGCACCAAAAAAAGATACCACAACTTTGGGCAAGGCACTGGGATACGAGCTTAATGCTGACGGCAGTATAGATACCTCATCTTTATTAAATGCGGGAAATAAAATAAGCATAGCGGCTATGTCGGGCTCATTGAATTCCGGAATGGTTGCCTCCAAAATTTTTAGAAATGGCAAAAAGGCTACCGCATCGGATATTCAAAAGATGGATCTGTTATACTACAATAAAGACAGCTCTACGGTTTATGCCTATTCCGAAAGGGTATACGGTACTTTAAGTCAAATAGATCCCTCCGATGCCAATCCTAAAAACATAGTGGTTGGAGGTCAGACCTTGGAATTGGCAAAAGCTCCGATAGGCATTGCAAACAGTGCCAATATTGCGAGGAACGTCTGGAAAACACTGTTTTTGCAAAATGATATAGAAAAAGGAAGCTTTGTGACTGCCATAAAAGATATGAACGGCAAGGTTGTATCCGTTTATAAACAGTCAATATCTGAAGATAAGATTATGGGATATGTGGTAAAAAATACCGGCAAAAAGGTATCAAATGATAAAGACGGCTTTGATATAGCAAATGTGATGACAATTATTACCACCGCCAATAATGAATTGGAGGTAAAAAATCCGAATGTTGCTATAGGAACGGGAAACATAGTAAGTGTGGTTTATGATAATGCCGGAGTTCCGATTGTACGTATAGAAAATAATAACGGAGGCTCATTAAGCGGAAAAATTTTAGCAGATGATTTACGGGCGGTTGAGGTAAGCTATGATTTGCACGCACCGGTATATAAGGGCTTGTTGTCTTCATTGGATTTGTCAAAGATAACTGCCGAATATATAGGCTATAATAAAAAAGGTGAGGTAAATGAACTTATCTTAAAGGATGTGACCGGAGAAGCCTATAAATACGGAATTATCACGGAGTTTAGAGGTGATACGATAGGCTATATGATAGGAAATGATAAGAGCGTGGCGGAATACGCACAGGGTTTTTATCTTGATCCGTCAAAAGAGGCTGTGGCTTTAGGATTTAAAGAAAACAAGCTTGATACCGTAAAACCCTTAAACTCAGTACGAATAAATAAGATAACCGGAAACGTTGCAATTACAAGTAACGGAAACTATCTGATAGCCGATAACATAAACGTTTATTATAAGAGCCTTAACGAGTGGAAATCCGATAAGGTGAAAGATATGAATGATATTGTCGGGCATAATATAAAGGGATATTATCCGGGTAATTCAAATATAATCAGGCTGATAATCATTGAAAAATAAGCAGATGGGGAAGAATTAAATGAAGAAGAAATCAAAAAAAAGGCTAATAATCACTATAGCTGTAATAGCGGCTGTCTTTGTCATAGCGGGCGTTGTATTGTCAAAGATGTTGTACGCAGGTAAAGCCGATACGGCTATGGAGGACAAGACAATAGCAAAGGTTGAAAAGGGTAATATTGATGCCAAAATATTCGGAAGAGGAATATTGCTTCCAAACAACCAGTATGTTGTGAAGTCTTTGGTAAAGGGTGAGATATTGTCCTCAAATTATAAAGAGGGCGACACCGTAAATAAGGGAGATATGCTGTTTGAGATAAGTCAGGACGATGTAAAGGGTCAGGTGACTAATGCCAAAATAGGTATTAAGAAAAATGAAAACAATCTTAACAACCTTAAATCTCAGGTATCGGAATTAAATATAAAGGCATCCATAGCCGGAATTATTACCAAGCTTGATGTAAAAAACGGAGATAATGTAAATGCCGGACAGGTAATAGGTGAAATTGTTAATAATAATTCCGTGAAGATGAACGCATATTTTATCAGCGAGGATTTAAAAGGCATAAAAAACGGCGGTGCCGCCAAAATAATTGTAGACACTACCGGTGAGAGAATAAATGCAAAAATAAGTCACATTTCGGAAAAAGAGGAGATGATTGACGGCGGAATATCCGCAAGGCTTGTAAAGCTCACCGCAAAGGGAGATTTTTCATCAATTCAGGGAGCTTTAGGAAATGCTGAAATTAATTCCGCACTGTCAATAAAGGGCGGAATGATAGAGGCTTCGGACACCGTATCAATAGTTGCAAAGGCATCGGGTCAGATAAACAGTCTGAACAAAGAAAAGGGCGATACCGTATCCAAGGGAAGCGTTATTGCAAATGTTGTGTCCAAGGATTTGGACAGGCAGATAGAAACGGCAAAGCTTGATATAGAGCAGGCTAAGACCGCTCTTGATGATGTAAAGGGTCGCCAAAAATCATATAAAATCTCCGCACCCATTAACGGTACAATAGTTACCCTTAATAAAAAAGCCGGAGATACGGTAGATCCGAGCGTGGATACCTCAGGAATGGCTGTCATATATGATATGTCAAGTATGAAGCTTACATTAAATGTCGATGAGCTTGATATATTGAACATAAAAAAGGGTCAAGAGGTGGAAATAGAGGCTGTTGCCATGCCCGGTGAAACATACAAGGCGGTGGTTGAAAATGTGAGTATTCAGGGCAGTGCATCAAACGGGGTCACGAGTTATCCCGTGGTAATCAAGCTGCTTGATGTGGGCAAACTTATGCCGAGTATGAATGTTACCGGAAATATAAAGATAGGAGAGGTAAAGGACGTATTAACCGTTCCTGCGAGCTGCTTGCAGCGTGGAAACAAGCTGTTTGTTAAAGATAAGGCAGATGACAGGAACGGCAATATGACGGCTGAAATAGCTGAAAACGGTGTTTCGGCTGCACCTCCCGGTTTTCATGAGGTTACGGTTACGGTAGGCTTAAACGATGGAGAAAGAGTGGAGATAAAATCCGGAGTGAGCTTGGGAGATGAGGTCTATAAGCCGGAAGAGGTCTTGGATATGGGCGGCAATGAATTCATGTATTAAGGAAAGGGAACCAATGGAAAAAGAGTGTCTGATAGAGCTTAGAGACATTTATAAAATATATAAGATGGGTGATGCGGAAATAAGGGCTAATGATGGAATAAGCTTTAAGGTATACAAGAACGATATGCTCGCCATAGTCGGTCAGTCGGGAAGCGGAAAATCCACCGTTATGAATATAATAGGGATGCTCGACGTTCCTACAAGCGGAGCTTATTTTATGGAGGGGCAGAATGTGGCTTATTTAGAAGATGATTTACTGGCGGAGATAAGGAATAAGACCATAGGCTTCATATTTCAGCAATATAACCTGATAGCCAATCATACTGTTCTTCAAAACGTAGAGCTGCCTTTGATCTATGCCGGAGTGAAGGAAAAGGAAAGGAAGAAAATGGCGCTTGAGGCATTATCTCAGGTCGGAATAGAGGATAAGTACAGGCATTATCCCAATCAGCTGTCGGGAGGACAGCAGCAGAGGGTTTCTATTGCAAGGGCATTGGCGGGCAAACCTACAATAATACTTGCCGACGAGCCTACGGGAGCACTTGACAGCAGGACGGGCAAAGAGGTGCTTGAGATACTGCAAAGGCTGAATGACGGCGGAAATACGATTATTCTGATAACTCATGATAATTCTGTTGCCGCAAAGGCGAAAAGGGTAATAAGAATAGCTGACGGAAAAATAGAGTTTGACGGGGGAACAAAGGAGTATATAGATGAGTTTATTTCAAACGATAAAGTTGGTATTATCAAACATCAAGAGTAACAAGCTGAGAACCTTTCTGACAATGCTCGGAATAATTATCGGTGTGGCTGCGGTAATCATAATGGTCAGCATGATGCAGGGTCTTATTGATTCTCAGATGAACTTTTACGGAAAGATCGGAATAAACAACATAAAAGTTACGATAAGAGGAAAGGGTGTAAACAAGATTTCCACCGAGGATATATATAGTTTTGCCAAGAACAACGGCGGTATTCTTATGGGTGTCACACAGACAACCGATATGAAGAACCTGCCGAACCTAAAAAAAGGAAATCAGATAATAGATGATAATTACTACATCACCACACTCGGTGTGGACGAGTATTATTTCAAATTGCTTGACAGAAAAATCACATCAGGAAGAGCGATAAGCTATAGCGACGTGGTTACAAGGAAAAAGGTGTGTGTAATCGGAACATACATTTCAAAAAAGCTTTTTAAATACAGAACCTTTGTAGGTGATACAATATATATAGACGGTGTTGCATATGAGGTGATAGGCATATTGGACGAAATACAAAATTCCAATATGTACGGAGCGGATAACGCAATCTATATGCCGGTCTCAACCGTCGAAAGAATGATTCCTCCCGAAGATGCCAACGGGTATGACCCTTCCGAGGATCACAAGAGTGCGGAATCCATAATGAAAAATTATCAGTTCGTGGGGAAAAATGCTCTCACGGTGTCGAGTGCAAGCAATGTCATAAGGGATTTTCTTGAGAAGAAGATAGGAAATAAGAAGCTGTATTCTTTAAGCGATATGACATCAATGCTTGGAGAGGTGCAGAAGATAAGGACACAGTTTTCCTTGGCGGCAGGAGGTATAGGAGCGATATCGCTGTTTGTGGCAGGAATCGGAATAATGAACATTATGCTGGTGTCGGTTACGGAGAGAACAAGAGAGATAGGAATAAGGAAGTCATTAGGTGCAAAGAAGAGGGATATCAGGCGGCAGTTCATACTGGAAGCCGGAATTACAGGAGGCGTCGGCGGAATAATAGGTATTCTGCTTGGAATCGGAGGTCTGGTGCTGTTCAAGGTGCTGCTTAAGATTAATTCAACCGCAAATATAGCGACAATACTCATATCATTCGGGGTATCTGTCGGAATAGGTATGATATTCGGATTCCTACCTGCCAACAAGGCGGCAAACCTTAATCCTATCGACGCATTAAGAAGTGAATAGTTTAAACTTAAACAGTAGATCCTTTCGGGTTTACTGTTTATTTTATGATAAGGTTTTACTTGAAATTTTAAAGATTGCACGAGTATCTTATATATGTTAAAATATATGCAATTATATAATTTGGAGGGAACTATGGCAAAGGATATTTTTGATATTGACAATAACGACAGCAAGGATCTGTTCAGCAGCAGGGATTCCGCTAATTTCAATAAAAAAGCTGAAATGAGGAATTCGTCCGGAGTGTTCGATTATCATAGCTATTCAAAGGGCGGAAGCGGTAATGCAGGTATAAAAAATTTATTAAATTCCAAACATGGTAAAAATACCGATAGGAATGTTTCTGCCGGAAAGAAGACCGCAAAAAAGGGCAATGCACCATTTAAAAGCATTCCGAAAGCGGTAAAGATAATTTTGTTTATATTTATTGCGGTTAATGTACTCGGAAGAAGAGGTTTTTTAAAAAATTTATCTTTTTTCAATAAAGAACATGAGATGAAACAGTCAATCGAAATCGCTGACAACGCCGAAGATGCCGTTGAAACTGCTACAACTGATGACGGTTTAAAAGATGATATCACTGATATATTACCCGATGACATGACCACGGGAGATTCCGAGATTGACAAGATTATTGCAAAAAGGGCAAATCTTTTTAATGAGGACTGCAGAAGATTCTTTCATGAAACCAAAAAGGAGTATGCGGAGAGTATTTTTAATAAAATAAATGATGATATAAAAAAATCAAATATATCCGTTGTCAAAGAGAGGCTGAAAGCGGAGGAAAAAGACCTGCTGATTGGCGATGAAGCTGCCTTTGACTGTCTTTCAAGCTATGAGGACGG
>CAUUGW010000071.1:0-8141 GCA_963544785.1 uncultured Lachnospiraceae bacterium
AAGAGCCTGCATTCTCTTTTTTCGGTATCGTTTCGCTATAAGTTCCCGTTTCGCTCAGACTGTACTCCATTTTTCCTATGGTAGGGTCTACTATACCGGCATTAACAAGTGCCTGCTCCTCGCCTGTATAGGAAAGATTCGTTTTTGCTGTCGGTGGGGTAAAAGGCACCGCTATTTTGCCAATCGATACTGCTAGGTCGCCCTTGGCGTTAGTGTAATCATAGTTGGCATTGGTGCCGACAACTTTGTAGTACACACGATAGGTGCCAGCATCTCGTGCCCTCGGTATGGTTTCGCTATAGGTGCCTGTTGCGCTTAGGCTGTAGGTCAGTTTGCCTATGGTGGCGTCCACGGTGCCGGCGTTGATAAGCGCTTGCGTCTCACCTGTATAGGCAAGGCCTGTTTTTGGGGTCGGTGGGGTGAAGGAGACAGTCGCCTTGCTTATTTCAAAGCCGGCTTTTGCTATCACTGCTTTGTAGCGGGCGGTTTCGGCAAAGGTCGCTTGTACCCAGTATGACCCTACATTTTTCGGTACACTGCCTATGCTCTCTGCACCGCTGTTATCGCTTGTGGTCTTAGTTGTGCAAGCTTCATTGGTAAAATAGGTGTAGCTGACGTGATTCGTGCCGTTGGTCGTGCTGGTCGGCACAGGGGCTTTGGCATTTTCTCCGTACCTCCAGCCGGAAAGCGCAACACTTCCTTGACCCGGTCTTTTTTCCAAAGTAAATACGGCGGCAGCGTCTCCCAGATGGTTATTGTCATTCGCTGTTACCGAGCCGATATAGCTACCTTGCTCTGTCTCTACTTTGGTAACGGCTGTGCCATTTGGCAGCCAGAGGTAGAGCTTACCCTCCTCATCGGCGTACATATCATTGATACCGTAAGTGCCTGCGCCTGTCAGTGCCGTTACCTTTGCCTGCGCAGCAAGGGTCGCCCCATTGCCTAAAGTGATGGTTGTCAGATAGACTTTAGTGCCCTGTCCATTTTCCGGTATCTTATGTGCCTGAACGCTCGCTGTACTATTGACCGGGCGGATACTGCCGCCGGTGATAACGACATTAGCCTTTGTGCCTGTTATGCCTCCGAGATTCTCATTTGCTGCACCGCTGTATTCACTTTTGACAGTACCACCTTGGTAATATATAGCACTTTCATGATGGGTATCGGGAAGAGCATATCCGATTCCCATGGCATTGTTCCCTTGGGCATAGATGGTGCCGCCCGCAATAGATAAGCCTTTACATTGCGCGAAAGCGCCTATGCCGCAGCTTTGATTGCCTAAGGCAGTGGCAGTCAGCTTGCCGCTGCCGGTGATGGTCAGCTTGCCTATGTCATTTTTATATATCGCCGGTTTTTTGGCTGCGTTTGATGTCAAGCGATTATTGCCTTCTAAAATCAGGCGACACTCACCGATATGACTAAAATATAAACATTCACGGCTTGAGGAAATCGTCAGGTCTTTAATCGTCAGATTGATGTTGGTGTCAGGTTCTACCCAGATACGATCGGAAGTGGAGGTTACGCCCGGCCTCATGGTGATGGTTGCCCGACCGTTGCCCGAGAGTTCAAGATGGCGATGGTGTTCGTCATAGTTGAAATTGCAATTTGCATTTTTGACGACAAAATCACCGACGGTCACTTCGTTAGTCGGCTCACATTTAAAATCAACACGGGCGTCATAATCCGGCATGACAAAACGGTACGTATTCTCAGAGAGCTTGGTAAAGTCGCTACTGATGTCCTGTGGTATGGCGGCAGGGTCTGTCGCCTTGCGCAGCGCCATACCGGATAGCTGATAGCTGCCCTTTGGTTTAATGCGGAGCGTTACGGTATCTCCGGTTGTCAGGTTGGAGGATGGGGTAAAGCTCACTGCTTGTATATGCTCCTCTTCGCCTGCGCTAATGGTATGGATCTTCTGTACATTCAGATAGACTGTAACATTTTCTGCCGGCATCGTAAAACTGTATAACTTATCATTTATCTTGGTAAATTCCGCCCCTACCTCTCTCGGTGCAGGGGGAAGGGTCGTGCCTGTATATAGGCACATGCCCTTAAACAAATATCCGCTGTCTACTCCACTAAAAGACAAATAGACCGTATCCCCTGCGGATAAACCTGTGGTCTGGCTAAGCTTCACGCCTTGAACATGCTCCGCTTTAAGACTTGCTGTCAGTGTGCCTGTGCCTGTAGTGCCTGTCCTAAACACTGCCTGAGCGTCTGTGTCATTGTGCACCGCTTTTACCACACCTGTATAGTCCTGTCCGCCACAGCGAACACTTGTTACTATCTTATCCTCAACCAGCCATAGATACAACTCTCCATTGGGCAAGGTCTTAGCATCGTTTAGGTTAATAGTCGTACCATCCAACAGAGTATAGCTTGTAATCGCCTGTCCTTCCCCTGCTCCAGACAAAGTTATCTTTACTCTATAGCTACCATCATAACCAAGGATATGTCCATGATTTGGTCTTGTCCTATCAAAATCCGTATCGACATTGCCACCGTTTATTCTAACGTCTACCGCTGTATGATGCTGCGTATCTCCTATGCCATCTGCATAATAAGGATTAACTCCATCACGGGTCTGATGTCTTGTCACAATCGTGCCACCGTTTACAATAACTTTTCCTCTTGCGTCTACGTCGAATATCGGCTGATAACTCATTCCGATAGGGGCACTCTGCACACAGGTCGCCTCTATTTTGCCGCCGTTTATCTCAATCAATTCAAATTTTCTATTTCCACCGATACAGGACCCTGATATATTGGTTATGCTGTTTATATCTCCATCATTATTCAGTTTTAAGGTTCCGCCATTGATAATAATAGTTCCGGCATGTCCATACCGCCAGCCACCGATAACAGCATTTTGATAAGCGGAGTCTGCTATCAGTGTACCGGTGCTTGCTTGGGTAACGATAAGCTTTGCCCCTTCCGGCACCCAGATAGCAGGCACTTTATCAAATGCTCCCGCACCGGCGGTTACATGGAGCAGTCTCGGTGTCAGGGTATTCTCTCCCTCAAGGGTAAGCTTACATTCCGCATTTTTCATCACAACCATTGGAGGAATATTAACCATAGGAAATATCTTCGTATTTTTTAAGGTGATATTTGCCTTTACGCTCTCCGGTATTACAATGGCTCCGCCATCCCCTTCGTTAAACTTAGTTGCATCGCCCTCAATTAACAGAGCCTCAGAGCTTAAAATATGAAGGATATACTTCTTTCCAATTTCTTGTTTATAAGCAGAGTGATCACCTAAATTTTCATTGTAGCTGTAATTTTCCCATTTATAGTCTACATTCTCTATTCCGCCGGTTACGGTCAGGGGGTGCTGGCTATCTGTGACGGCAATCTCGTGTACCACACCATTTATCGTGACTTTCATCCACTCTTTGGTAGTAAAAGCCTGGTGTGCTGTAATCAGCCACTGATTGTCAGCGTTTTTTGTGGCGGAAAAGAGGGCGCTATTGCTGACAGAGACTGCTGTCACCTCGCCACTAAGACCCACTTTCGCCAAAATCTCGGATAGGTCAATTGTGCTATCTCCAAGAAGGACATACTGCATATTACCATAAGTGAACTCGACGGTATAAAAAGAAAAGCCGTCCGTTTTGGCACTTACTTCGTCCCCTTTTACCTCGGTCTCAAGCTTTTCTGCTTGACTGGTCTCATCCACATGGTAGATGTCTGCACTGAGGTTTTGATTTTTTGCCTCTTCCATCTGAAAGCTGACAGAGACCTCGCCTTTTTTTGTATCAGGTTGCACTTCATTGCCGAAAGCATCCAGTACCGTTATGTCAAAGGTATAGGATGTGGCGACATTTTTGCCGGCTTCTCTTTTTTCCTCGACGGCTTCTTTGACCTTTTCTGCCTCTGAATTGCTGACTTTTCTGACTTTTAATGCCTTGGCGTCTTGGAATACGCCGTCATCCGCTTTGACAGAAATCTTAACACCGTCTACGACTGCCGACTGGTCAAAGGCTGTTTTGGCAGTTTCCTTATCCCTAATGCTTACATGAATCTTAGGCAGCTCCACATCCTCCGCTATATTGTACTGCTCCGGTATAACAGGATTAAATACAAAGCTGTCTCCAATATTTTCGGATGAAAAGGATGTTTTACTGCTGTTTTCTTCGTCTATCTCCCATCTTACATTTTGGAGAGTTACATCTTTTAATGCAGTTTCTTTTATCACTTCATTTTCATCGCTGTTTTTTGCCGGCTCTACTGCTGATGTATCAGATTTTTCTGCTTCTACCGATTCTTCTGCTGATGTATTATCTTTTGCCGGTTCTGCTGTTTCCTCTACATCTGCTTTTACAGACGTTTGGACTTCTTCCTCTTTTGTTTCTACTAAAGGAAGCTCGCTTTGTGTTGCTTTGGGAAGCACTTTATCCTTGCTCGTACTGTTTTTATCTACAAGGGCAGTTTCTTCCACTAAGATTTGCAAGGTATGGGGAAATGTTACTGCCGATAAGTCCTCCCCCTGTCTTATTTCCTGCTCCTGCACGCCGTCAGGCAGGGAAGAAAAGGCGATAATTTCCTTTTCACTATCCCCTCTTGCATCGCCTGACATGGCAAAAGTATTCACCCCCGAATAGGTCAAAGTCAATACCATACACAGGGCAAAAGCAAGCAAACGGGTCGGCAAACTTCTCCTGTTTTGGTACATTCTTCGCCTTTTGTTATTTTCCATACTTTTTCATCTCCTATCTTAAATATTACAGCTAATTGATACAGGATTGCTACGGCTTACGCTTCTCGCAATCCTTGCAACAATATTCAAACTAAACCAAAATATAGTTCAGCCAATCTGTTTTTTTGCACGCAAAAACGCCACACCCAAGTCATAGACTTAAATGTAGCGTTTAGCCTGATTTATATAAAATTGTAGTGTAAAAATAGGCGCAGCTATCCCCTGTGCTGTGCTGTGCTGTGCTGTGAAAATTCTATTCTTACTTGCCATGGATGTAAACTCCTTTTCTATATAATTCGTCTATTCTATTTAAAACATAAAATTGAAAATTATACAAGAAAAGCGGCATGAGTTGCAATCAAAACGGCACGAGATGACAAATTAATCTTCATTAAGCGGAATGGCGATATTGACATAAAATTCATGTTCATGATGGGAAAACTCCACTTGCCCGTTGTATTTCTCCACTGTGGATTTAATAGAGGCAATCCCAAGACCTCTGCCGTTTCTTTTTGTGGAATAATATTCTCCGCTTTTCCTCTTTATATTTCCGTCAAAGCCGTTGGTTTCCACAATATAGAGCCAACAACCTCCATGTATCGTCATAGTGAGTTCGATAAAACGCTCTTTGCCGTCCGCATTTTTCGCGGCATCTATCGCATTTTCTAAAAGGTTGCCAATCATCGTACACAGCTCAACATCGGAAAGTATCTGCCATTTATCAATGTCAATGCTGAAACTGACATCTATCCCCTCGTTTTTTGCCCCTGCCGCATAAAAATTCAAAACGGCATTTACGGCATTGTTTTTGGTATAGATAAGCGTTTCGTTTGTCGGAAGCTCTCTCATATAGTCTGCAAGGTAGGCATTGACGGCATCTGTATTGCCCGTCTCTGCCATATTTTTTAAGGTTATCAGTATCTGTCTGAAATCATGTCTTGCCCTTGCAGAATCATGAATATATTTCATCCGGGTATCATATTGCTTTTCCTGTATTTTCAGGATTTTTCTCTCCTGCTCGGACTTTGCCGCATCTAACAATATGCTTACAATGAAATAAAACACGACATTCATGACCATCCAGATAAAAAAGACAATCGAAAGGATAATCCGTACTACCGTTCCGACCCTGTTTACATAAAAGGTTTCGTATTTTAGCGGACGCATAAAAAAATTAATCATCAAGATAGAGCCTGAAAAGGGAAGTGTCATAAGATAGACCTTTGCAATATGCAGTCGTTCCACCAGTTTACTCCCATATTTTCCAAAGAAAAATCCGACAGGAATTGCCAGTATCGTACTTGCCGCTAAAAGAAAAAAGGTGTAGTCCATACTCGCAGAATTGATACCGAGACTTGGATGTTTTGCCGCATCAAAACAGGCGGCAAAATTTGCCAGTATGGACATCACCGCCATCACATTTACAAATATTGCAGCTGCCTTGCTGATGTCTGCCTTTATACTGTGGGCATAAAAAGCAAAGCACCCTATCAGTACAGGAAACAGGATAACATTGGCATCGGAAGAAAAATATATCTCCGCAAAAGAGCCGAAAACGGAAAGGATAAGGAACGCAGGGACTGCCATTATCAAAAGCCGGCGAAGCGGATATCTAATCTGCTTTCTCATAGGAAGATAACAAAGGATAGCCGCCGGTATCAGCACAAAATATTCCAATATATAGGATGAAAGCTGCTCACTCATTGTTTTGCCTTGTGCCTCCTCTCCATAGCTTCTTTTCTTAATTTCTGAAAGGTATAATTTTGCCAAGTGGATACAAACTGCTTTTCTTTTCTGAGATTGCAGGGAAATTCAATCCCGCTTTCAAGGTAGCAGACTCCGCTTTTAAAGCTCTGTATAAAATCCATATTGACTATCACGCCCCGTAGGATGAGGAGAAATCTTTTATCCTGAAAAATCTCATCACAAACGCTTGAAAAGGTCAAGCGGGGTGCATAGGTATTTCCGTATTTATCATAAATTTCAACATTGTGGGCAGAGGCACTTACTGCCACAATATCGCAAAATGCAAGGTGATGCTCTGTCCTGTTTACAGAAAAGGAAAGGCTCTGAGTTAAATCTGTCTTTCTCTTTAAAATATCGTCCATAATCCGAAAAACCTGCACCTGCTTTGCCGGTTTTTCGATATAATCAAAGGCATGATTGTGCAAGGCTGCTACATGGTGTTCCGCACTTGTCGTCAGAAAAACCAAAATAACATCGGAATCTGTTTTACGAATAATTTCAGCCGCCTGCATTCCGCTCATCCCATCCATATAGATGTCCAGAAAAAGAATCGTATAGAGGAAAGGCTGATAGTTGTCAAGCAAAGCTTCTGCACTTTCAAAATGTTCTATATTCAGTTTTTCATTGCCGGCATTCGCATACTTTAAAAGAATGCCGCCAAGCTTTTCTCTGTCCTCTTTCCTGTCATCTACAATGGCAATGTTCATAGTTATCAACTCTCTTTTCTATTGTCAGGTTGGGGGTTAAGATACCGACATTTTTATGTAAATAAGATTGATCAAACTTATTTTCTTTCAACAAGTTTGCATAATACTATATGGTATATTGTAGCATAGAATGGAAGAATAATCTATCGGATTAAAAGTTATTATACTGTCGTTTATTTATAAGAAACTTATTTTACAGAATCTTACTATTATAGTTTTGTCAACTATGCGAAATTCATTTTAATATAAGAAATTCATTTAAAAGTCAGCATAATATTAAAGTCGGTATAACTATTATTATCCGGAATTCCGGGTAATTGAGCAAGCACAGTAAGTGCATATGCACTTACGAAAAAACGGACGAAGCAGACCATAAAGGTACTGCCTGTTTTCGTCCATTTTGCTTGTTGGGGAAATCCCCAAACCCCTGTGCAATCAATCTTACTTGTAATTGTTACCTAAAATTTTTTCCATAAATTTATCCGTATATTACCCCTCTTTCCTTGAATTTTTCTTAAAAAAATGATATACTATTTTTGTAATTTAAATAAGAATTTTATCTCTTAACAGGAGATTTCTTGACAAAGAAATATAAAAATAAATGAAACCTGTATATCAAGTTTGTGCTTGATTTTACAGGTTTTTTCTTTTGTAAACTTTTAAATACATCTATGAATTTGGAGGTTATAATATGGCAAACAGAACAAGAAAAAACGGAATATACCTTATGCTCTCCGATGAGGAACTGGAGATTTTAGAGAAAAAATATCATCTGTCCGGATGCAAAACTCTGCGTCAGTTTATCTTAAAATGTGTCTTGGGTCGAGATATTTTCGTACTGGATATGAGCATATTTCGAGAACTGTCGGCAAATATTGGAAGAATCACAGGCAGCATCAATCAGATTGCAAAGAGAGTAAATTCAACAAGTATTATCTACAAAGATGATATCAATGATTTGAAAAAGCTCTTGGAAAAACAAGGAAAAG
>CAUUGW010000072.1:0-7973 GCA_963544785.1 uncultured Lachnospiraceae bacterium
AGCTACAAGATTATATACAGATGTAGAAAATGCGGCACAAACAAGGTGAATATTGCCGCAGTTGATGACAACAAAGATCTCATAATCGAGCTGGCATCTTCTATGTCCATTTAGCCGTATTCGTCACACATTCAGCTTCTTGTAAATGTCCCCTCTCGTCCCTATATCGAAAACATATACAAGCAAGTCACCGGCTATAATACGAAAAACAGCCCTATAATTACCTATTCTCATTCTAAAAATATCGTCATAGGTTTTAGACCTGAACTTTCTCACATCATAAAACCGGACATTCTCCTTGTCCTTTGCCAATTCGGTAAATGCTTTGAAAAACCTGATACCTATCGCCTTGTTTTTCTTTATAAATTTTTCGGCGGACTTTGAATACTTAACCCTGTAAAAGCTCATCTAAGGTTAATTCCTTTCCGTTCAAATCATCAAAGTCAATATTTAAATCTTCGATTTCTTCCTGTTCCTGTTTGTCTATATAGGTACAATTTGCATTGATATACTTCAGCAGACTTGAATTTTCGTTTTCAGAAATCGCTTTTAAGGCGGTATCTCTTAAAAATTCGGAAAAGGACATACCGCATTTTTTGGCGTAATCGTTGATAGTTTCATAGGCTGTAGCGGATAAAGTGATATTTTTTCTAACCGTGTTCATAGTATTATCTCCTTATATTCTATTATACATATTATACACACTACACACACTGTGTCAATATATTTTTAAATATCACAAGATTTTCAAGGTAAATGCAACACTGGGTTGCATTTACTCTGAAAAATTACCATTTTTAAATATTCCCGAACTTAGAGTTATAAAATATTGACATATTTGTCGATTTAATTTATAATATATATGCAAAATATACAAAATTTTTAATAAAAGGAGGAAGAAATGAGGAATAAAAAGTTTATTTCAATTCTGTTGGCGGCAGTTTGTGCATTTTCTATGGCAGCATGCAGCAAAAAACCGGCAGAGCCTATGAATGACAACAACACCGGAAATAACGAAGCTACACAAGACGTGGACTCGGATGTTACAACCGAAGTCGCTCAGCTGGGAGCGTTGGGAGTGATTTTACAGTCAAGCGATACAAGTGCCAAGTCAAAGGATAATGATTTCGTGATAGCGATGGAGGGTGCGGTAAGTTCACTTGACCCTGCCAATATTCCCGATACCAGTGCCATTTCCGCAACAAGGGGAATTTATGAAACATTGGTGAAATTCGATGAACGCAATCAGCTTGTAGGGGGACTTGCAAAGTCTTGGGATATATCCGAGGACTCTTTAACCTACACATTCCACCTAAGAGAGGGAATCAAGTTCCACGACGATACGGATTTTAACGCTGAGGCTATAAAGGCTAACTACGACAGAGTATGTAATAAGGATAATCAGCTTCGCCAGAGAAGAACTTTTATAGTTGTAAACAAAGATCAGACGGAAGATCCGAGAGTGGCAAACATTGATATTCCTGATGCGAATACAATAGTGTTTACCTTAAGCAAGCCTTGGAGTCCGTTTATCAACAGGATGACACAGTTTTGCATAATAAGCCCGAAAGCTATTCAGGAGTACGGCAACGACATTATGTATCACCCGTGCGGAACCGGTCCTTATGTGTTTGAGGAATGGAAAGAGGGAGATTTCTGCAAATTTAAGAGAAATGATAATTACTGGGGTGAAAAACCCGGAGTGGATACAATTACGCTGAAGACGGTTCCGGAAGCCGGTGCAAGAACCGCAATGCTTCAGACCGGAGAGGCGGATTTGGTATATCCTATGCCGGCAGATCAGATAAAGGCATTGGACGGCACGAATGATGTTGATGTAATTGCTACGGAATCCAACATTATGCGTTATGTTACACTGAATATGGATTTACCTCAGTTAAAGGATGTCAAGGTGCGTCAGGCTATGAACTATGCGATAGATCAGAATGCCTATGTAAAGGTTATGTATGACGGACATGCAAATGTGGCAAAATCACTTGTACCCTCTATTATACAGGGATATCAGGAGCAACCCGCTTATGAATACGATATTGCTAAGGCAAAGGAGCTTTTAAAAGAGGCGGGATATGAGAACGGCTTTGACCTCACAATCTGGGGGGATAATTCCACTCAGGAGATAAAGGGTATGACATTTGTGAAGCAACAGCTTGAACAGATCGGAATCAAGGTAGACGTACAGGCTATGGATCCCGCTACTGTAGGCGATAAGATTTATGTAGATAAGGATAAGGCGGAAATTAATATGTGGTATGTCAACTGGTCGGCATCCGATTATACTATGGACGGCTCAATGAGGGCGCTTCTATACAGCACAAACTGCCCGCCGGTGAGTGCCAACACACCTTATTACAACAATCCGGAATTCGACAGGTTGCTTGATGAGGGACTTGTAAATGCGGATACCGCTAAACAGGCACAGATTTATGCCGATGCTCAGAAGATAGCTTGGGAAGACTGTCCTTGGTTATTCCTGGCAAACGATCAGATAATCTTCTCAAGAAAGAATTATCTGTCAAATGTATTTGTAGCTCCGGACGGATCTATAGATTTTGCAAAGGCTACATTGGCTCAGTAAATAATATAAGTTATTAAGATGGTTAGCTATAATTTGCCTATATGAACGTTCACTTTCAATATAGGCAAATTCAGCAAACTATCAATATGATTTGCTTATGTTGGATATATGAGAGCCTGCTCTCAATATAGACAATATAAGCTAATCATCAATAGGATATACTTTTGTTTATTATACGAAAGCATATCATAAACAAAATAAAATAAGCTTTGACGGAAGGGGCTGTCGCATTAAGAATGAAATATACAAGATATGTTTTTAAGCATTATAAGGAGTGAGTATATCTTGTGATATTTCTCTTATAGCGACAGTCCGCTTTCATTATAACAAAGGAGGTTTTTGATGGGCAAATACGCATTAAAAAGGATAGCGGGAGCAATCCCGTTGCTTATCGCCATATCCTTTTTAGTATTTATATTCATACATCTGATTCCCGGAGATCCTGCAAGGCAGATAGCGGGAAAGGATGCAACGAGTGCCGATGTGGCACTGGTACGCCATCAGCTCGGGCTTGACAAGCCGCTTTTAACACAGTATGTGGACTATATGAAAGGACTTTTTACAGGCGATTTGGGCAACTCCATAAAGAACGGAAAGACTGTTGCGGATACTGTTATTCCCTGCCTTAAGCCCACGGTTATGCTGACCTTAACCTCCATGGTGTGGGCGGCAATTTTCGGAGTGTTTTTAGGAATCATATCGGCGGTAAAAAGAGGCAAGGTGCTTGATTATCTGGGAATGCTTATCGCCATTTCAGGCATATCGCTGCCCTCCTTTTGGTTGGGGCTTGAGCTTATACAGATATTTTCAGTGAAATTAAAGATGTTCCCTACAGGCGGATTAGGTGAGATAGGCTCTTATGTGTTGCCGTCTCTCACTATGGGTGCAGGTATAATGGCTGTTTTAGCCAGATTTTCACGGTCATCAATGCTGGAATCCTTAAAGGAGGATTATGTAAGAACCGCAAGAGCCAAGGGACTTGGAGAGTATTTTGTAATAATGAACCACGCCTTTAAGAACTCTTTAATTGAGATAGTGACAGTCGGAGGATTGCAGATAGGAGGGCTTTTGTCAGGCTCGGTTATGGTGGAAACCGTATTTTCAATACCGGGGCTTGGAAGACTGCTTGTGGATTCCATCAATTTCAGAGACTATAAGGTTGTACAGGCTTTACTGTTATTCTTTTCATTGGAATATATTGTAATAAACCTGATAGTGGATCTTTTGTACGGAATAATCAACCCCAAGGTCAGATACAGTTAGGAGGTTTTATGTCTGAAATTAAAGAAAATATTAATAATTTTAATGACAGTGAGGCACTCCCCGAGGCAAAGAGCAGGTTCAAAGAGTTTATAAAGAAGTTTGCCAAGAGAAAAACGGCGGTCGCAGCCTTTTTTGTAATAGTGTTATTGCTTTTAGTGGCGGCTTTCGGACCGTATATTGCACCTTTTGATCCCAATCAGGCGGATTATGACAATCTGCTTGCCGCACCTAATTCAAGGCATATCTGGGGGACGGACGAGTTCGGAAGAGACATATTCAGCAGGCTGCTTGTAGGCACAAGATTATCCTTATTATCGGCTCTGTTTGCTACCATAGTCGGAACTGCAATAGGTATAGTGTTGGGACTTCTTGCAGGATACTACGGCGGAATAGTTGACTCCCTTGTGATGAGGGGGAGCGACATTTTGTTCGCATTTCCCGATATTTTACTTGCCATAGCAATAGTTGCTATTATAGGTCCGGGTATGATAAATGTAATTATTGCGGTAGCGGTGTTCACCGTGCCGTCATTTGCAAGAATCATAAGAAGTGCCACGTTGTCCGTAAAGGAGGCTGCATATATTGAGGTTGCGAGGTCTATAGGCTGCAAAAACTCACGTATTTTATGGGTGCATATAGCACCGGGGACGGTTCAGTCGATGATAGTTAATTTTACAATGAGGGTGGGCACTGCAATTCTTGCCGCATCTTCTTTAAGCTTCTTAGGCTTCGGGGCTAATGTTACGGAGCCCGATTGGGGGGCTATGCTATCTCAGGGCAGAAATTATCTTAATACCGCACCCTATATTGTGCTGTTTCCGGGGGCTTTGATATTTATTACGGTTTTGGCTTTCAATCTGTTGGGTGACGGTCTTAGGGATTCCTTGGATCCGAAGCTGAACTGATAAGGGGGATAAAGATGTCTGAAAAACTTTTAGAGGTAAAGAATTTAAGCACTCAGTTCAGGAAAGACAAGTCTTGGATAACCGCAATCAGTAATGTATCTTTCAGCATAAACAAAGGAGAAATAGTGGGGCTTGTGGGGGAATCGGGCTGCGGCAAGTCTGTGACCTCATTATCCGTTATGAGATTGTTGCCCCCTCAGATGAGCAGGATTCCAAACGGAGAGGTGATATTTAACGGAGATAATATCCTGAAATATAAAAATTCCGATATGAGGAATATCAGAGGACATAAGATATCTATGATTTTTCAGGAGCCTATGAACTCATTAAATCCCTGTATGAGAATAGAGCGTCAGCTCACGGAGGCGATACTTTTGCACAATAAAATATCAAAGACTGCGGCTAAAGACAGGGCTAAAAATGCTTTAAGGCTTGTGGGGATACCCGAAATAGACACCTGTATGAGCAGCTATCCTCATCAGCTCTCGGGCGGAATGTGCCAGAGAGTGATGATAGCTATGGCTATGTCATGTGAGCCTGATTTATTAATAGCCGATGAGCCGACGACCGCCCTTGATGTGACGATACAGGCACAGATTTTGGAGCTGATGGAGGAGATAAGTCAGAAGAAAAACACCGGTATACTTATGATTACCCATGATTTGGGAGTGGTAGCCGGTATGTGTCAAAGGGTGATTGTGATGTACGCCGGACAGGTCGTAGAAGAGGCTAAGGTAAAAGACCTTTTTGACAATCCTATGCACCCTTATACAAAGGGGCTTATAGCATCCGTTCCCAAGCTGTACAGCAACATCACCAAGCTGCCGTCAATTCGAGGAAGTGTCCCCGATTTATCGGCGATGCCTACGGGCTGTCGATTCGCTCCGAGATGTGATATGGTGACACACAGATGCAAAGAAGAACCCGAGCTTATTTCCGTGGACGATGCAAAAGGGCGATTTGTGCGATGTCATTTGGCGGGGTCGGCAGAAAGAGGCTTAAAAGGAGGCTTAGATGGGAAGTAAAGAAACACTGGTGTCTGTAAAAAATCTGGTAAAGACCTTTGAGGTAAAAAAGGGGCTGTGGGGCAAGAAAAAATATGTACATGCCGTAAACGATGTAAACTTTGACATATACAAGGGAGAAACCTTTTCTTTAGTGGGAGAGTCGGGTTGCGGGAAGTCCACCACGGGGCGACTGATAGACAATCTTTTGACCCCTGATTCGGGAGAGATATACTTTGAGAAAAATAAAATATCGCATCTTAATCAAAATGAAATGCGTCCTTTAAGATCCGACATACCGAGAATAAAGATACAGGATTTGATAGCCGAGCCGTTATTGATACACACCGATATGACATATAAGGAGCGGCAAAAAAGGGTGTATGAGCTGCTTGAGGAGGTTGGCTTAAGGGCAAGTCATGCCGACAGATACCCTCATGAGTTCTCAGGAGGACAGCGTCAAAGGATAGGTATAGCGAGGGCTTTAACGGTGAATCCGAAGCTTATAATAGCGGATGAGCCGGTATCCGCACTTGATGTGTCCATTCAGGCGCAGGTGTTGAATCTGTTGCAGAGTTTACAGGAAAAATATAAGCTGACATACCTGTTTATCTCCCATGACTTAAGTGTGGTTGAGATGATATCGGACAGAATAGCCGTAATGTATCTGGGTACGATAGTGGAAACGGCGGACAAAAGGGAGCTGTACAGCAACCCCAAGCATCCCTATACCAAGGCGCTTTTATCGGCGGTTCCGATACCCGACCCCAATATAAAGCAAAAAAGAATATTGCTTAAAGGGGATCTGCCGAGCACAACCAATCTGCCTAAGGGCTGTCTGTTTAACACCAGATGTGAATATTGCGAGGATATATGTAAGGAGGTAAGACCTGAAGAGGTCGTATTTGACAACGGACACATGGTAAAATGCCATTTTGCAAGATAGAATAGAGGGTAATTATGTTTTTAGAAAAAAATTCAGCAAATATTGAATTCGCATACAACAAAAGAAGAAGTTCATCGGAGGTTTACGGCACCTATGATACCATAAATGAAAAAATCAATGCTCTTGACGGCAAATTACAGGTTTTGATGAAATATTTGTATTCATATATGCCGATGAGTGACACTGTAAACTACGAGTTTGAAACATTTCTTGATTATGCTGAACACGGGCTGTTCCTGTTTGAAAACTATAACTATGTGAGGGAGCTTCCGGAAGAAATTTTTTTGGAATACGTGCTTTTTCATAGGGTGAATGATGAGGAGATAAGGAGCTGCCGCAAGACATTTTATGAGAGCTTAAACAGTTTTTTAGGAGATGAAAAGGGGCTTGACAGGGTACTTAGAGCCAATTTTTGGTGTGCAGGGCAGATAACCTATAAGGCCTCCGATGACAGAACTCTATCCGCAATAGCCGCTTATAACAGAGGTTACGGCAGATGCGGAGAGGAGTCCGTATTTTTTGTAAATGCCTTAAGGAGTATAGGCATACCCTCAAGACAGGTCTATGCTCCGAGGTGGTCGCATTGTGACGACAACCACGCATGGGTGGAGGTGTATAATGACGGGAAATGGCATTTTTTGGGGGCTGCCGAGCCGCAAGGCATAATAGATTTCGGATGGTTTAACAATGCCGCCTCAAGGGCTATGATAGTACATTCAAGATGCTTCGGGCTTTTAATGCCGGATGATGATATTATAGGTACGGATGATGAGGCGAAGCTTTTAAATCAGCTGCAAAGATATGCACAAAGCACTTCACTTATGGTAAAGGTGCTTGACGGTAATTATAAGCCGGTGAAATATGCGACCGTGACATTTTCCGTTATTAACTACAGCCATTTCGTACCTGTTGCAAGGACCTTAACGGATGAAAATGCGGAGGCACATATTAATATAGGTCTTGGATGCGTGAAAATATCGGCTCATATAGACGATTTGGTAAGTGAGGTGATAATAAACACCGAAAAATTGAACGATGTGTATATAGTTCTTGATAAGGGGCTTGACAGTCTATATAACATAGATGAGAGCGTTTTTTTTGCACCTGTCGACAGTATAGTAAACGGAAACACACCTGACAGAAAAGAGGCGGAATATGCGGCTTTAGAGTTTGAAAAGATGTCGGTTTTAAGAGAAGAGAAAATAAAAGACTTTAAAAATGCGGATATAGATGAGTTTTTATCTAAGTACGGTAACGAT
>CAUUGW010000073.1:0-7826 GCA_963544785.1 uncultured Lachnospiraceae bacterium
AGCTTGACTATATGAGGTATAATATATTATTATCACATAATCCTTATGTGGTTGAACAAATGGACTTTGATTATGACCTGGTGTTGTCGGGACATATTCACGGAGGTTCGGTAAGACTGCCTGTTTTAGGCGGCATAATCGCACCTAATATGTGTCCGTTTCCAAAGTTTGACAGGGGTTATTTTGAGCTGGACAAAGTTAAACTCATTGTAAGTTCCGGACTTGGAGATCACTTTCCAATGATTAGAGTAAACAATCCTAAATGGCTTGTTCATATTAAAATAAAAAAGGAATAAGAATGCAGAAGCTTAATGTAAGTCTGGATACATTTGCAGGCCCTTTGGATTTATTATTACACCTGATTAATAAAAATAAAATAGATATCTATGATATACCTATAGCCACAATAACCTCACAATATATGGAATATATTGAAGATACCTCATTTGATATGGAGGGTATGAGTGAATTTATTGTAATGGCGTCCACTCTCCTTGAAATAAAGGCACGAATGTTGCTTCCTAAAATTGAACAGGTAAAAGAAGAGGACAGTGTCGATCCGAGAGCCGAATTGGTGGAAAAGTTGCTTGAGTACAAGCTTTATAAACATTTGGCTTTAGAATTGAATGACAGATTTGATAAAAATACAGACGTATTTTACGGGAAGAGCAATATTCCTCAAAGTTTGGATAAATATATAGAAAAACCCGATCCGCTTCAATTATTGGACGAAGTGACATTAAGCGATTTGCAAGAGGTTTTTAACAGTATTTTATTAAGATATTCCGATAAAAAAGACGATGTAAGACATAATTTCAACAAGGTAAAAAAAGATGAGGTAACGGTAGAGGACAGGAAGCTTTTTTTAGAGAAGTTGCTTGAAAGAGAAGAAAAAATCAGCTTTTTAAAAATTTTTGATAAGCTTTCCTCGAAATCAAATATTATTGTGACATTTTTAGCTTTACTGGAGCTGATAAAGATTGATAAAATTTACGTGGTTCAGGAAAAGCTGTTCGGTGATATATTAATTATAAAAAGATTGGACAGATTAAATGATTGATTCTACAAATCATAAGATGGCAATAGAGGCTATTTTATTTGCAGCGGGTGACAATGTCGATATAAAAAGTCTGGCATCGGCATTAAACCTTGATTTTGAGCGAACAAAGGCTATATTAGATGAGCTTAAATGCGAATATGATCAGCATAAAAGAGGTGTTAATTTAGTCTATGCGGAAAACAGCGTAAGGCTTTGTTCAAGGAAAGATTATTATGATTTCATTGCAAAATTAGTAAACAGACAAAAAAATTATAAATTAAGTCAGGCGACTTTGGAAACCTTGGCTATTATAGCCTATAAGCAGCCTGTGACGAAGACCGAGATAGAAAGCATCAGAGGGGTAAATAGCGACTATGCGGTAAACCGGCTGATAGAGTTCGGTATAATAGAAGAAAAGGGAAGAAGTACAGCTCCGGGCCACCCTATATTATTCGGCACAACCAATGAGTTTTTGCTCAGCTTCGGTCTTAAGGCTGTAACTGATTTACCGATACCTGAAAAACAGCTGTTAGAAAAGTTTTCTACCGAGGCGAAAAAAGAACTTAATTATTTTGAAGATGATAAAAGGGAGAATTGATGGCAGCAGCATATACACATTATTGCTTTGGAAAAGATGTATTAAGACGTTTACCGGAAGATGTAAAAAAATTTTTACTTGCATATAGAGACAGCTATATGATAGGTCAACAAGGACCTGACATACTGTTTTATTATAAGCCGTTTATGATAAAAAACAAGGTTTGCCAAAAGGGTATAAAAATGCATTATCAATATGGCAGAGAATTGACTGAGCGTGCCAGAATTCTTTATAAAAAATATAAAAATAATTATTTTAAGGCTTATTATATGGGCTTTTTATGTCATTTTATGCTTGACAGCAGGGTGCATACATATATAAGAGATGCCGTATTTAAATATGATGTTACGCACTCTGATATCGAGGCTCATATGGACAGATATCTTATGAGAAGAGACGGAAGGAATTTCCTTGTATTAAATCCATATTCTTATATGTTAAGCACACCTGAAACCTGCGATGCGGTAGCACCGTTTTATGGATTTTCAAGCACAATTATTGACAAGTCGATAAATGCTGCGATACACTATAAGCATTATTTACTTTACAATATGGGTATTTTCACATCGGTTGCCAACGGATTGCTTATTTTATTAAGGAGATATAAGAAGACCAGAGGCTTTATGGGCTTTAAGGGAGTGAATCCCAGATGTATTGAAACCACAAAGGATATGCTTGATATATACAAGGATACCATAGGTGAAACGGTGGAAATAGTCACATACTGCTTCAGAAATTTTGACAATAACGCCTCATTGCCTGAGCGTCTTGATATGAATTTTGCGGAGTAGCCGATGAATGATAAAGTAGTCTTAGGTATGTCGGGCGGAGTGGATTCCGCCGTGAGCGGATATTTGCTTAAAAATGAGGGATTTGACGTTATTCCTGTTTTTTTGCATGTATTTGATGATGAAAATGCAAAAAGATCATTATCAGATGCTGAAACAGTCTGCAATTTTTTAGGGCTTGAACTTATAGTTGCAGATGTTCGTGATATATTTAAGACTGTTATAATTGATGATTTTGTACAGAAATATTTGTCGGGAGAAACCCCTAATCCCTGTGTGTATTGTAATTATAAGATAAAATGGCGGATATTATATGAATATGCCTGTGATATGGGTGCAAAATTTATTGCAACAGGTCATTATTCAAGAATAATAAGACTTGAAAACGGCAGGTACTCTATAAAAAGGGCGGATGATCAGAAAAAAGACCAAAGCTACTTTATGTATCATTTAGAACAGGAGATTTTATCCAAAATAAAATTTGTATTAGGTGATTATAATAAGGCTGAAGTTAGGCAAATCGCAAAAGATATAGGCATTCCTACAGCAGAAAAAAAAGACAGTCAGGAGATTTGCTTTATAAGTGGCAACTATGCGGATTTTATAGAAAATATGAGCGATTCTGAAATAACATACGGTAATTTTATTTTAGAAGATGGTAAAATTTTGGGGCAACATAAGGGGATACACAGATATACCAGGGGGCAGAGAAAAGGTCTTAATATTTCTTATAAAAGTCCATTATTCGTATTAGGAATTGCTGAGAATAAAAAGGACATTATACTTTCAGATAATTATGCCTTATTTTCTGATGAGTTGATAGTTCAAAACATAAACTTTATGGGAATGGAAGATCTTGAAAAAGGAAAGAGCATTAAAGTCAACGGTTTGATCAGATACGGGCATACAGGGGCTTCGGCTACTATCACAAAAATTGATGACGATACGATAAAATGTGTTTTTGACGAGAAGCAAAGAGCTGTTACAAAGGGACAGGCGGTAGTTTTCTATCAAAATGATTATATAGCAGCAGGCGGCATTATAAAGTGAGGAGTTTTATTGTGGGCGTGACAGATAATGAAGTAAAAATAGAAGACATAGATCTTGCGATTGAGCCGAAAACGGTAGAAGATTTAATGAGAGATGAGATTAAGATTCAAGCAAATGAAGTAGAGGAATTAAGAAATTTGCTTGATAAATTAAGTGATGACTTGAACAGGGTCAATGAAAATCTGAATCATAAAGAAGAGGAATTGTCAAGCCTGAACTTAAAAATGGCTGAAACCTTGGACGATATGAACAAGCTGAAGGACGGTATAGAAAAGCGGGAAGAGGCTCTTATAAAAAAACAAAGAGATTTAGCCGACGAAAAAAGAAGATTTGAAAGAAACAGGGCTATTGAGCTTGAAAGGCAAAAGCAAAGCAATCTTCTAATAGAAACCAAGCTGAAAAAGCTTGAAGAGGAGCTTTTTAAATTATCTGTAGAAAAAGAAAGGCTCGCAAAAGACAGACAAAAGCTTGAGCTTGAAAAAAATAATATAGGCAAAGGTTATCCTTCATCTTTTGAAGATACCGGAAAATTGTTTTTCTACGGGGCTATGGATGAAGCGGAGATAAAATCAAGATATAGGGCTTTAATCAAAATATATCATCCGGATAATACCAAGGGCACAACCAATATGGCAATTAGAATAATAAATCATGAATATGAGAGGCTTCGTGGAATTTATAAAAATATAAACAGCTATAAATAAGGAGTTTTATGAGGGAGAATTTAGTACTTGAAAATGTACGAAAGGTAAAGACACAATTAGAAATGCAATACGTTTTTATGGATAAATTAAAGTCTTTAATCAGTGAAAAAAGCTTGGATACCGGTAAAACATATACTTACAGTGTCGTTACCTTCGGCTGTCAGATGAATTCCAGAGACTCCGAAAAATTATGCGGGATATTAGAAGAAACGGGTTTTAAAGAAACAGATGAAAACAATGCGGATATAGTGCTTTTTAATACCTGCACCATAAGAGAAAATGCGGATCAAAGGCTGCTCGGGCATTTAGGGATGATGAAGAGCCGAAAATCAAAGAACAGGGATTTAACGGTTATCATCTGCGGCTGTATGATGCAGGATAAAAAGTCGGTCGATTTTATTAACAAAAAATTCGGATTTATTGATATAATTTTTGGGACGCACAACATCTATCGTTTGCCGGAATTACTTTATAAAAGGCTGACAAACGAGGGGAAAAAAGTAGAGGAGATAATAGAGGACAGCAGTGATATAGTCGAAAATCTGCCGGTATCCAGAAAATATTTCTTCAAATCGGGGATAAACATTACATTCGGCTGCGATAATTTCTGTACCTATTGTATAGTGCCCTATGTAAGAGGCAGGGAAAAGAGCAGAAGACCGGAAGATATTATAGATGAGATAAAAAGGGTAGTATCCGATGGAGTAATAGAGGTTATGCTGCTCGGTCAAAATGTAAATTCCTACGGCAAGGGTCTTGAAAATCCCGTCACATTCACGGAGCTTTTAAGCATGGTTGAGAAAATAGAGGGTCTTAAACGCATAAGATTTATGACCTCAAATCCTCATGACTTGTCCGACGAGCTGATAGAAATGATGGGGAAATCCAAGAAAATATGTACACATTTTCATCTTCCGCTACAGTCGGGCAGCAACAGGATACTTAAAGATATGAACAGAAAATATACCAAAGAGATCTATATTCAAAAGGCTATAAAGCTTCGTGAAACGGTTCCCAATATTTCCATCACCACCGATATAATGGTAGGCTTTCCGGGAGAAACCGAGGAAGATTTTTTGGATACTATGGACGTGGTTGATAAGGTGGGCTTTGATTCCGCTTTTACTTTTATATATTCTAAAAGGAACGGTACGAGGGCTGCCGTTATGGGAAATCAGGTAGATGAATCCGTGGTAAAGGATAGGTTTAAAAGGCTTCTTGTAAAGGTGCGAGAGGTTGCCGCAAAGAGAGCGGAATTAATTGTCGGAATGACATTGGACGGGCTGGTTGAGGGAATAGATTCCCACGACTGTGATTATTTAAGTGCAAGGCTCTCAAATAATATGATGGTGCATTTTAAAGGAGATGAAAGCCTGATTGGTAAGATAGTAGATTTAAAAATAGTTACAAGCAAAGGATTTTATTATTTAGGAGAATTGGTAAAAGATGAATGAAAAGCCTAATACGCCTATGATGAAGCAGTATTTTGAAATCAAGGAGCAATATCCTGATTGTGTGCTTTTTTATAGGTTGGGTGATTTTTATGAGATGTTTTTTGATGATGCCGTTTTTGCAAGCAAGGAGCTTGAAATCGCTTTAACAGGCAGAGACTGCGGAATGCAGGAGCGTGCTCCTATGTGCGGAGTGCCATTCCACAGTGCTGATTTATACATAAACAAGCTTATATCAAGAGGATATAAGGTAGCTATTTGCGAACAGGTAGAGGAAAGCTCCTTAGCAAAAGGGCTTGTGAAGCGGGAAGTAATAAAGGTCATTACAGCAGGTACAAACACAAATGCCGATACACTGCAAAGCGATAAACCCAACTATCTGATGAGCCTTTTTAGGCAAAATAATTGTTTCGGAATTGCCTGTACAGATATTTTAACAGGCGATTTTTTTGTTGATGAATTGGACAGTTTAAGCGATTTATATGATAAAATAACAGCCTACGATCCGTCGGAAATTATTGTCTCCGATGAGATTTTTAATTCCGGTTTTGATAAAAAACACAGGGCTGTTGCAGACACAAACATAACTGTTCTTGACGGCATCTATTTTGATGAAAAAGGGGCTGTAGATGCTTTACTGTCACAGCAAAAAGCCTCTTCTTTACATGAGCTTAACCTTGAAAATTTGAAAGTGGCACAGGTAAGTGCAGGGGCAGTTGTTTTATATCTAAGACACACTCAAAAAAGTGATGATTTTAAGCTTGGACAGATAAGAGACATTAAAAAGAGTGAATATATGATTATTGATGATTTTTCAAGGAAAAATCTTGAGCTTCTTGAGTCCTTGTCAACCAAGCAGAAAAAGGGCTCGCTGCTGAATATCTTAGATAAGACTATGACGGCTATGGGAGGCAGAAGATTAAGAGAATTTATCTTAAATCCTCTATATTCTATAGAGAAGATAATAAAAAGGCAGACCATAATAGAGGAGCTGATAAACAATAAGGTGGCATTAAGCTTAATTAGAGCCGACTTATCTAAAATATATGACTGTGACAGGATTATGGGAAAAATTGTTTATAGTAATGCAAATCCCAAGGATTTGCTCAAACTTAAAAGCTCATTAGAGTATTTTCCGAAGATAAAGGATCATTTTTTAAGGCTTAAAAATGCACCGTATTTATCGGAAATGTTGAATAATATAGATATTTTAGAGGACGCCTATGAGATAATAGACAGCTCTATAAGAAATGATGCCGATGATTCAATCAAGGACGGGAATATAATAAAGCAGGGTTTCGATGAAACAATAGACAAATTAAGAGATGCATACATAGACGGTAAAAAATGGATTTCCAATTTAGAGGCTAAGGAGAGGCAAAGGACAGGAATTAAGAGCCTTAAAATCAAGAACAACAGAGTATTCGGCTATCTGATTGAGGTTACAAACACCTATCAGGACAGCGTTCCCTCTGATTTTATCAGAAGGCAGACTATGACCAATGCTCAAAGATATACAACAGAGGAATTAAATGAGATGAGTGAGCTTATTTTAGGTTCACAGGATAAACTCTTAACATTGGAATATGAGAAATTTTTGGAAATAAGGCATAAAATTTCGGAATTTTCAGAAAGGCTCAGAAACACCACACAGATATTAAGCTCATTAGACGCATATGCCTCTCTTGCATTTGTGGCAATTGCTGGTGATTATACAAAACCGAATATAAATAATGAGGGCAGAGTTTTTATAAAAAACGGCAGACATCCGGTGGTTGAGGGTATGCTGTCAGGCAACTCTTTTATAGCCAATGACACCTTTCTTGACACGGATAAAAATATGATTTCCGTCATAACAGGTCCTAATATGGCGGGTAAATCCACATATATGAGGCAGGTGGCATTAATAGTTTTGATGGCACATATCGGAAGCTTCGTTCCTGCCGATGATTGCGATATTTCGCTGACCGACAGGATTTTTACCCGTGTCGGTGCATCGGATGATTTGGCATCGGGCAAAAGTACCTTTATGGTGGAGATGACGGAGGTTGCACACATATTAAAAAATGCCACCAAAGACAGCCTTCTTATATTGGACGAGATAGGAAGAGGAACCGGAACTATTGACGGGCTCAGCATCGCATGGTCTGTAATAGAATACATATCAAATAGAGAAAAAATAGGTGCTAAGACATT
>CAUUGW010000074.1:0-7749 GCA_963544785.1 uncultured Lachnospiraceae bacterium
ATCCTTTGAAACTGCCGGAATATATATCATATTCATTCACCCACTAACATGTTACTATAATTTAATTATGCCCATTGCTTAGTTCTTTGAGTTTTTTTACAACATGAATATTCTTTTACTATATCAGACAATTCTTTGCCCTTTTTTAATATAACTACCTTCCCGGTATTTTTGTTTTTGTTAATTATTATTGTTTTATCATTTTGTTTCATAGAAACCTCCTTTGAACAAATACTGTTCGTGTGTTGGTAAGTTTGCCTTTTATGCATTGAATATCGTCCAGTTATTTAAAATTCTAATACATAATATCAAATAAGTCAAGATTATAAATCTACATTTGCACTTATGCCTTATAAGCAATTTGAAAAAACTTTTATATGTGGTTCTATAGAACTGTTCTATCTAAAGATAAATTCGAAGATAAAAAAATTTTTATTTTACCAGAGCAAGTGTTTCCTGAGCTATCGCGAATTCTTCATTCGTAGGAATTATCATAGCCTTTATCCTTGAGTCGGGAGTGGAGATAATAATGTTTTCTCCACGCTTCTTATTTTGCTCGGCATCAATATTAAGACCTAAGTATACCAAATATTTGCAGACCTCAGCTCTTATATGTCCGCTGTTTTCTCCGATACCGGCTGTGAATGCTATAGCGTCCACCCCGTTCATGGCTGCAACATAGGCACCCACATATTTTGCTATTCTGTAGCAGAAAGCATTTACAGCTCTTATGCTTCCCTCTTCGCCTTTTTCAAAACCTTTTTCCAGATCTACAAAATCGCTGCTGTACTCCGATAATCCGAGAACTCCCGATTTTTTATTCAAAATATCGGTTACCTGTTCCAAATTCAAATTTTCCTTATCGGCAAGATATTTTAATATGGCAGGGTCAAGATCTCCTGATCTTGTTCCCATTATCAAGCCCTCAAGCGGAGTCAGTCCCATCGAAGTATCTACAGATTTCCCGTTCAATACCGCACTTATGGAAGCTCCGTTGCCTAAGTGACAAACTATTATCTTTGAATTGTTGATGTCAAGACCTGCCACCTTTGCAGCCTCTTTTGATACAAATGCGTGAGAAGTACCGTGAAAACCGTATCTTCTTATCTTATGCTTTTTATAATAATCATAACTTAAACCGTACAGATAAGCCTTTTCCGGCATTGTCTGATGAAAAGCCGTATCAAATACGCCGACCATAGGAGTGCTCGGCATAAGTTTCCTGCAGGCATTTATTCCTATTAAATTTGCAGGGTTGTGTAAAGGTGCAAGGTCTGATACCTCTTCCACAGCCTTGATAAAAGCATCATCAATCACGGCTGAGCTTTTAAAATGCTCTCCGCCGTGGACTATTCTGTGTCCGACAGCCCCTATCTCGTCCATACTCTTAATTACACCGATTTCCTTATCCAACAGAGAATCAAGCACTATCTTAATAGCCTCATTGTGACCGGGCATAGGAAATTCCCTTGTTATCTTATCCTTTCCCATCGGAGTGTATACTATTCTGCTACCGTCAATACCTATTCTTTCGCATAAACCCTTTGCGTGCACCGCCCCGTTATCAGTGTCAATAAGCTGAAATTTCAGGGAAGAGCTTCCGCAATTTATTACTAAAATCTTCATTTTACTCTCCTTTCAGGTTAATTATCAGTTTGTAAAATCTTCCTTTGCATTTTGATCGTCTATCTGAGCCTGAACTGCTGTAATAGCTACAACACCTACAATATCTTCATAGCTACAGCCTCTTGATAAGTCATTTACAGGCTTTAATATACCCTGTGTTATCGGACCGTAGGCTTCCGCGTGTCCTAATCTTTGCACAAGCTTATATCCGATATTTCCGGCATCAAGATCAGGGAACACAAGAACGTTGGCTCTACCTGCCACCTTGCTTCCTGGCGCCTTTCCTGATGCAACGCTTGGAACTATAGCGGCGTCAGACTGCAATTCTCCGTCGATTATAAGATCAGGTCTTGATTTATGTGCTATTCTTGTCGCCTCTTCCACCTTTTCTACATCAGGGTGACTCGCACTGCCCTTTGTAGAGTGTGAAAGCATAGCTACATAAGCCTCCGATCCTACCAGATTTATAAATGTATCAGCCGATGAAATAGCAATTTCCGCCAATTCTTCAGCATTCGGGTGCTGATTTAAACCGCAGTCCGCAAATATAAATGTTCCGTTATGACCGTATTCGCAATTTGGAACTATCATTAAGAAGAAAGCCGATACCAGCTTTGTATTAGGCTTTGTTTTTAAGATTTGCAAACAGGGTCTTAATGTATCCGCCGAAGAGTGACACGCACCTGATACCATTCCGTCCGCATCTCCCATTTTAACCATCATTACGCCGAATGTAGGATAGTCGTTAAACATAATATTTGTAGCATTTCTCGGAGTCATACCCTTTGTTTTTCTAAGCTCATAAAACTCCTTAACATAATCCGGTGTTTTCTCATAGGTAGCAGGATCAATTATAGTAATACCTGTTAAATCAAGTCCGTTGGAATTATTCTTTACATCGTCCTCATTTCCGATAATTATAATATCGGCTATTCCTTGTTTTGTGGCTTCTACGGCAGCTTGATAAATTCTTAAATCCTCAGATTCCGGCAACACTATTCTCTTTTTATTTTCTTTAGCCCTTACTTTTAAATCATCAATAAAGCTCATTTTTTCCCTCCATATAATTTATTGTATTAGGGTTTGATAATTAATTATCAAATCTAAAAAAATTGTATAAGACTGCCGTTCAGGCAGTCTTATATATGTTTAAGAGTAATTTGGATTTGATTATTTGTAGCTGTGGAAGCCTTCACCTGTTTTTCTTCCTAATTTTCCGCCTCTAACCATCTTCTTAAGCAATGGGTGCGGTCTGTACTTCGGATCTCCCGTTTCGCTGAATAAAACCTCCATAATAGCCAAACAAATATCAAGACCGATTAAATCGCCCAAAGCTAAAGGTCCCATAGGATGATTTGCACCAAGCTTCATAGCGGTATCAATACCCTCGGCATCAGCTATTCCTTCTGCAAATATACCTACCGCTTCGTTAATCATAGGAATTAGTATTCTGTTTACAACAAAACCTGCTCCCTCATTAACCTCTACCGGAGTTTTACCGATTTCTTCGGAGATCTTCTTAATTTTTTCAACTATCTCTTTAGGTGTATTAAGTCCCGCAATAACCTCGATAAGCTTCATAACAGGTGCCGGATTGAAGAAATGCATTCCGATAACAGGTCTGTTTAAGCCGTTTCCTATCTCCGTTATTGACAGAGAAGATGTGTTTGTAGCAAAAATGCAATCCTTCTTGCAGATAGATTCAAGCTCTTTAAATGTCTGTTTTTTAATGTCCATTACCTCTAAAGCAGCCTCAACCACCAAATCACAATCAGTACAAATCTCCTTTGTACCTGTGGTAATCTTAGCCGCTATTTTATCAGCTGCGGTTTTTTCCATCTTGCCCTTTTCCACCATTTTGTTAAGTCCTGCAACTATTTTTTCCTTACCTCTGGCAGCAAAATCATTATTTATATCGCATAAGCATACCTCATATCCTTCAGTCTGTGCAAATGCCTGAGCGATACCGGATCCCATTGTTCCTGCTCCAATTACTCCAACCTTCATTACTAAATTTCCTCCTTGAGTTAAAAAATAATTATAATAACAATATAATGTATAAATTAACCAACATAAAACCCTGCTTAAATGATTAAATTGAATTAATCAAATAGGCAAGTCTTAATATTAAAAGCTGTTATGTCGATTATTATTCATATTATACAACTATTTTTTAATCTTGACAATATTTATTTGTATAATATACTAATTTTTTCATATTTTTAATTAAATCCGTCAGGATTCATACTCTGCCACCTAAAAGAGTCCATGCACATAATATTTATGTCATATTTCGCTTCCCAATTAAGCTCTTTTTTTGCCAAAGAGGGATCGGCATAACACACGGCAACATCTCCTTTTCTTCTATCTGCAAATTTATAATTCAGCTTTTTGCCGCAGGCTTTTTCATAAGCCTTAATAACATCAAGAACACTTACTCCTATTCCCGTACCTAAATTATAAATGCGTACTTTAGGCTCTTCATCAAGCTTAGCCATAGCACAAACGTGCCCATATGCCAAATCTGATACGTGAATATAATCTCTCACTCCTGTGCCGTCGTGTGTATCATAATCTTTCCCGAAAATATTTATACAATCAAGCTTACCTACCGCAACTTTGGATACATACGGCAACAGATTATTGGGTATCCCCTTAGGATCTTCACCTATCAATCCGCTCTTATCTGCGCCTATAGGATTAAAATATCTAAGCAACACTATATTCCATTCATTGTCCGATATATATAAATCAGTCAAAATCTGCTCTATCATACTCTTTGACCAACCGTAAGGATTGGTGCAAACACCCTTTTTACAGCCTTCCGTAACAGGTATTTTTTCAGGATCTCCGTAGACTGTTGCTGATGAGCTGAATATAAGCTTTTTTACATTATTTTTTTGCATTGCTCTGCACAGATTAAGTGTTCCTGCAATATTATTTTGGTAGTATATGAGCGGAATATTTACAGATTCTCCAACCGCCTTAAGCCCTGCAAAATGTATAACGGCTTCTATCTTTTCATTTTTGATAATATTATCCACAGCATCAAAATCAAGGATATCCGTTTCATAAAATGCTATCTTTTTTCCGACAATTTTTTCAACCCTATTTAAACATTCAATTTTAGAATTGGAAAGGTTATCAAGTACAACCGGTCTATGTCCCGCCTTAATTAAATCAATACAGGTGTGGCTTCCTATATAGCCCGTACCGCCTGTTACCAAAACATTCATAGTATTTCTCCTTATATTGAATCAAAAATATAAATATTATTTAACCATCTCGTAGCTGTCGCTTATCATCTGTTTTATAAGTTTTTCATCAAGACTTCCGTCTAAAATAACAGTGTTCCAATGCTCCTTATTTTGATGATAAGCAGGTGTTACAGCCGAATAGCTTAATCTTAAAAAATCACGTATTTCAGGGTCCACCTTTACATTTATACAAACATATGAATTTCTTTCATAAATAAAGGCAAAGGACTTTTTATTGTGCCTAAGCCTTGCCAAAATCCAGTTATCATCACGAAAAGGAGTATCCATATAGCAACCCTTAAAACTTAAACAATATTTAATCACATCGTCTTTTGTTCTCATAATTATCTGTTAAAATAACGCATCGCCGTTTTTACATTTCTTGTTATCTCGTCTTTCAGCTCCTCAATCGTAGGAAATTTTTTCTCAAATCTCACAAACTTTAAAAGCTCTACTTTGGCTATTTCTTCATAAACATTAACATCGGCATTAATTAAAAAACTTTCTATTCCAAGAATATTTCCGTCAGATACCGTGGGCTTGTATCCGATATTGGAGATTGCATCATAGGTTTTTCCGTTAATGACAGCCCTTGAAATATAGACACCGTTGGCAGGCAAAAGCTTATCCGTAGCAGGAATTATATTTATGGTGGGATAACCGATTACACTGCTGCCCATACCTGTTCCGTGAACTATTTTTCCCTCCACGAAATAATTGTAGCCTAACATTGCGTTTGCAAGCTCCAAATCATTTGACATAACAGCCTGTTTTATATAGGTGCTGCTTATATCCCTGCCCTCAAATTTTATCTTGCGGTGCACATTCAAGCCGAAACTATATGTTTTTGAACATTCAGATAAATACTCTATATTTCCGCTCCTTTTATAGCCGAACTTAAAATCTTCTCCCACAGACAGATATTTCATATTTATTTTTTTTATAAGTATTTCCTCTATAAAATCCTTTGCGGTAATGCTCTTAAGCTCTTCCGTAAACGGAATTTCTATAAAATAATCAATATTTAAGTCTTTTATTAAAGAAAGTCTTTCAGTCTGTGAAGTTAAAAAGCCCTTATTCTCTGTGGAAAAGGTAAAAATAACAGTCTTTAAATTATTTTTTTTTGCATACTCCTTTATATCATTGAATAACAAATGATGTCCTAAATGCACACCGTCAAATTTCCCGATAGTTACAGCCGTTTCTTTAACTTCGTTAAAATCTGACAAGTTGGATATAAATATCATAAAAATCTCCTTTTACGGTCATTTACACATTAAATAATTCTTAAGGCATTTTTTCTCTTTATCAAGGCTATAAATCGCAATCAGGGTATTATCTGATGAATAAAACCTTATTTTATCGGCGGAAAATACGGATAAATCAAAGAACCCGTCAACATATCCTCTCCTTTCATCTAAATAAATAATTCTTCCGTTACTGACTGATTTTTCTCCCGATGAGTTTAAAAAAACACAGGGATAATCTTCAAAAATCTTATCAATTCCTGTTAAAAAAGATAAATCATCTTTATCCTTTGCCAAAATATTTTCTATATCGGATAATTTATAACAGCTCTCAAGCAAAAAACCGCCCGCCTTAGTCCTCACAAGCTCCGTCATACAGGCACCGACCCCCAAGTTCTCTCCGATATCATTAATTAATGTTCTGATATAAGTACCCTTTGAACAACCGACTCTCATAGAATAGTTACCATCATTAAAATTATCCGATATATCAATATAATGTATAAAGACCGCTCTTTTTTCTCTTTTGACCTCTATGTTTTTTCTTGCCAGATCATAAAGCTTCTGTCCATTTATCTTTATAGCGGAATACATAGGCGGAAGCTGCATATATTTGCCCACAAAGCCGGCGCAGATATTCTTAACCTCATCAAATGAAATTTTTTCAAAATTATCGCATTTTTTAACTATTTTTCCTGTAATATCCTGCGTATCGGTGCTTATTCCGAGCCTGAATTTCGCCTCATACTCCTTGCTCGTATCTGTGAGCATAGAAGAAAGCTTGGTTGCTTTTCCTACACAAACAGGCAGCACTCCTGTCGCCATAGTATCAAGAGTGCCTGTGTGTCCTATTCTCTTATATTTTAATATACCGCGAAGCTTCGCAACCACATCGTGTGAAGTGAAGCCTCCCTCCTTATATACGGGTATTATGCCGTCCGGCATCATTTTTCTCCTTAAATAAATTATGTTTAATTTCTGTCTTATATCTGTTTTTTTATATTATTCAACAAAGCTTCCACAGCCTCATCAACAGTCATATCCTTTAATGTAACACCTGCCGCGTGAAAATGCCCTCCACCGCCGTAATGTTTCACCACATCTACCACATTAACATAGTTTTTGGAACGCACACTTGCCTTATAAGAGGAATTGTCAAGCTCATAAATAAATATAGCTACCTCCACATCTCTTGTCCCTAAAAGATGATTGACTATTCCGTCAAGATGCCTTGATTCCAATTGATAAAAATCCATATCGGCTTTGGTTACAACTCCGATAATACATTTATTATCACAGGTGAGCCTGCTTTCTAACAAAACCTTACCCAAAATCTGATTTTGACTATAGGTTTTTTCAAAAAATGTGGTATCAATAATGGTTGGAAAATCAATTCCCTTATCCATCAAAACACCTGCAGTATTCATAGTCTTTTTTGAGGTCGAATTAAACTTAAATACACCTGTATCCGTAACAATACCTGTAAACAGACATTCCGCACACTCCCTGCTTATCTTATCGACATCTAAAATATCGAATACCAGCTCACAGGTGGCTGCGGCATTACTGTCAACATAGGAATCGTTCGCAAAATTGCTGTAATCCAAATGATGATCTAT
>CAUUGW010000075.1:0-7738 GCA_963544785.1 uncultured Lachnospiraceae bacterium
ATATTAATAGGCGGAGAGCCGGGAATCGGTAAATCCACTTTGTTGATGCAAGCATGTATAAATCTGAGCAGAGATATAAGATTATTATATGTTTCAGGTGAAGAATCTGAAGAGCAAATCAAAGGACGAGCAGATAGAATAAATCAAACTAATGATAATTTTTTGCTATATTGTAATAATAGTCTGGAAAACATAATTGATGTAATTACAAAATCTTCTCCAAAAGTTGTGGTAATAGATTCCATACAAACTATTGTATCTGAAAATATTTCATCTGCTTCAGGGAGCGTATCTCAGGTTAGGGAAAATACAGCCTCTATATTGAGAATAGCAAAGGAAAATGATATTACATTCTTTATAATCGGGCACGTAACAAAAGACGGTATGGTAGCAGGACCCAAAGTTTTAGAACATATGGTAGATACCGTTCTTTATTTTGAGGGTGAAAACACTTATTTCTATAGGGTATTAAGAAGTATAAAAAACCGGTTTGGATCAACTAATGAGATTGGGATTTTTGAGATGTCTGTTAAAGGCTTAGTTGAGGTCATCAATCCGTCGAAATATATGTTAAATGAACTAAGCAGTAATAACAGCGGTTCAGTGATCACCTGCACTGTTGAGGGAACAAGGGCGATATTGCTTGAATTACAGGCTTTAGTGACAGACAGTGTTTTTCAACTGCCGAGAAGAACAAGCTACGGTATAGATTATAATAGAGTTAATCTCTTGATGGCGGTATTGGAAAAGAAATTAAACCTTAAACTTATGAACTGTGATATATATATCAATGTAGCCGGAGGTTTAAAAATAACGGAGCCCTCAGCAGATTTAGCCGTTGTAATGTCTACAATATCATCTTATAAAAATCTGGTGATCCCACAAAGTACGGTAGTTTTTGGAGAAGTGGGATTAGGCGGAGAGGTAAGAGGTGTAACAAGGGCGGAAAATAGGGTATATGAGGCGATAAAGCTCGGTTTTAAGATAGTCATTATGCCTTATTTAAATTATACGGAAACAAAAAATATTAAGGAAATAAAAATAATATACATAAAACATATTTCGGAAATTTTATCTTTAATTAATAGAGGAACTATAAATTTATGAAAAAAGAAAGCGGATTTTTTAAAAGTTCAGATGAGAAAAATAATATTTATTATGTAATTTGGGAACCTGATGATTGTGAACCCGTAGCCGTGCTACAAATAATTCACGGTATGATTGAACACATTGGAAGATATGAAGAACTTGCACGTTTCTTAACATCACATAAAATTGCGGTAATAGGAAATGATATGCTTGGTCACGGAAACACCGTAGCAAATAAAAAAGATTTAGGCTTTTTTGCATATAAAAACGGAAGTAAATTTTTGACAAATGATGCCTATACCGTACACACAATAGGATTAAAAAAATTTCCCGATTCCAAGCATTTTTTGTTAGGTAACAGTATGGGCTCATTTATTGTAAGGCAATTTTTATATACCTATCCACATTCCGATATTTCCGGTGCTTTGATTATCGGTACTGCACATTCTTCTCTAAATATTTTAAGACTTGCCAGATTATTGACAGATTCATATTGTAAAACATTCGGAAGCAGGTATAGAAGCAAGCTTATATGTGCCTTAACAATAGGAAAAAAAAGAAGAATTTTCAAAAAAGAAAATAATGTTTTCGCTTCAATGACAACCGATAATAATGAAAGAGAAAATCTCAGAAATGATGAATTTTCCAATTTCTTCTTCACTGTATCGGGATACAGAGATATGTTTGACCTAATATCCAACCTGTATCTTCCAAAGAATTTATCAAGGATAAGCAAGAAGATACCTATATTGATAAGCAGCGGTTCAATGGATCCGATAGGGAGTTTCGGAGTAGAACCTGAGCGTGTATATAATCAGTATAAAAAACTTGGTGTTGAAGACATAACATTTAAACTGTGGAGAGGCTTAAGACATGATATTATACATGAAAAAAATCGGGAAAATGTATACAAATATCTATATTCTTGGATAAATAATCACATAGATAATAAGGAGAAAAAATGAAATTTATAATACAAAGGGTGTTAAATGCAAATGTAACTGTAGAAGAAAAGACAGTAGGGCAAATTGACAAAGGATTTTTAGTATTAGTAGGCATTGTTAATGATGATACCGTTTCAGATGCCGATAAGCTTATTAAAAAGCTCTTGAATATGAGAATTTTTGATGATGAGAACGGTAAAATCAATTTATCATTAAATGATGTGAATGGAAGTATTTTGATGGTATCACAGTTTACACTGGCAGCCGAATGTAAAAAGGGTAATAGACCGAGCTTTACCAATGCGAAAAATCCTGTTGCTGCAAAAGAAATGTTTGACTATATTGTAAATGAATGTAAAAAACAGGTAAAATGCGTTGAAACAGGTGTTTTTGGAGCATATATGAAAGTATCCTTAGTAAATGACGGTCCTTTTACTATTGTGTTGGACTCAACAGAGTTATAATTTGTTCTTAAAAAAACACAATAGTTTTTGACAAAATTGTTGACATAATGACATTTTAGTGATAGGGGGCACATTGAATTTATGAAAAAAAATAATTTAATTTTAATAGGAATGCCCGGTTGTGGAAAGACAACGGTCGGTGGAGAGCTTGCAAAATCCTTAAAATATCAATTTATAGATGCAGATAGACTAATAGAAGAAAAAATGAATATGACTTTAGAGCAAATAATATCAAAATATGGAATAGACAAATTTCACGATATTGAGGGCGACATTAATTCATCTATAAATGGAGACCATCAGATAATTTCTACCGGCGGCAGCATAATTTATAATGCAAAAGCCATGGAACATTATAATAAAATAGGCACTATAATTTATTTAAATCATACCTATGAAGAGCTTAAAATTCGCTTGGGGGATCTTAAAAAAAGAGGAGTTACCGTAAAACCCGGTCAGACTTTATATGATTTATATTTGGAAAGAACCCCTTTATATGAAAAATATGCCGATATAAATGTAAAAATTCCTTTTGGAAAAATACCTGTTAAAAAAACTGTAAGTATTGTAATTAATAAATTAAAAGAAAATTACATAGACATCTATTCGTTAAACTAAGCTTTGGCGAATAGATGTTTATTCATATATCGGAATTAACAAGTACCCTCCTGCATATATTGTGCCATATCTGTCAAGATTATTTAATTTCATAATTTCATTTTTAATCTCTTTTCTAATATCTTTATTATCCTGCAAATTATAATTATTAAAATATCTATTTATTAAACCGTCAACAGTATCTCCATTAACTATCAATACACTGTCATATCCGATTTTTTTTAAGCTGTAGAAGTCCATATAATTTATTTTTACATCAGCAACCTTAGAATTTGAATGAAAAATAAGGATAGCTCCAATTACGATAACTAAAACAAATAATATAGACATTGTCGCAAATCCGCCCGTATATTTCTTTACCGTCTTATTATATTTATTAAACTTAATAGAATGATTTGTATTGGATACTGTCATTGCTTTTCCTTTCCGCTAAATCACAGCATAAAATAATTACAACTACAAACAAATGTTTGTAAAATGATTATATTATACAAACATTTGTTTGTCAATATTTGTTTTTATTTTATCCAATCAATATTTTTTAAGTTTATTTATAAATTTTATATCTATAATACAGATTTTCAAACAGAAGTTTTCTATTCTTTTGATTCTTTTACATATTGTTGAATTGCATCACATATATACTGTGCCGTTCCATACCCGAATTTATCAAAGTTGTTTTTAAACTCCGGGTTTTTAACATATCCATAACCTATGCTTGAAAATACATCTATTTTACAATCAAAAGAATATTCACAAATATGTTTATGTAATCTTTTTGCCAAGTTTACATTTTCTTTAGATGTAGGACTTAGTTTGTTTGACATATTTTCAGAAAAAGCGAAGAAGATTTTATTAAAACCGGCAGTAATTTCTTCCTCTTTTCCTTTTTGTTTTTCTAAAGATTGTTCAATAACTTCCTTTCCATAGATATTAATTGCGTCTTGCTTATATTTTTGATTGTCCTGATATCTAAAACCGTTAAATTTCTCTTTCGTTGACATAGGAACTCTCCTTTCTTTTGACTCAATTGTCTTAGTTAATGTATCTATAAGTGTTAGAAGCCTTTGTTTTTCCTCTTGCATTAAAATCAGTTGTTTTCTTAGATGAGATAATATTTCAGTTTCCTCTTGTTTTATCAAGTCTTTTATCTGTTTTAAAGAAAATCCTAAATGCTTGTAAAATAATATCATTTGTAAAAGTGACATATCGTCTTCAGAATAATATCGGTATCCATTCTCTTTTTTTTGAGGGGAAAGCAATCCAATCTCATCATAATGGTGTAAAGTGCGCACCGATACACCGCTTATTTCACTGACCTTTTTAATCAAATACATATCTTTGCCTCCTAACAACTATAAGTATAAACTATAACATTGTGTCATAGTCAATATTTTTTTTAAAATTTTTATTTATAAAATCAATCTATATTATAATTTAATATCAAAACATTTGTTCATCAATATTTATTTAAAACAAACAAAATCAAAGTTTTCCCTTATTTTAGCATTGCTTTTGTTCGTTTATTGTGTTAATATTCAAAAAGATTGTAATTTCAAAAAAGGGAGCTATGATATTTTATGAAAACAAAAGGCACACAAAAAAGAGAACAAATATTAGATTTTTTAAGAGAATATTTTTCATATCACAATTATCCTCCTACCGTTAGAGAAATAGCCGAAGCTGTGGGATTAAAATCGCCGGCATCTGTACATACTCATCTTAATATATTGGAAAAACAGGGTCTTATTAAAAAAAATCCGTTCAATTCAAGAGCTATAGAAATAATAGAAAATAATACAGAAGAAACTGTCCTTAGTTCCAATACAGAAGAAATAAATCAAAATACAATATCTTTACCGATAATCGGACATATAGCCGCAGGTACTCCTGTCTTTGCTGAAGAAAATATAGAAGACTACTTCCCCATTCCCGCTGCTTATGCCCCTAAAGGCACGTCATTTATGCTCAAGGTTCACGGCGAAAGTATGATAGAAGCAGGAATATTTGACGGAGATCTAATAATGGTTAATCAGCAAAATACAGCCAACAACGGTGATATTGTGGTTGCTCTTATAGGTGACAGTGCAACTGTAAAAACATTTTATAAGAAAGAAGGACACATAATATTAAAACCTGAAAATACCTCTATGGAACCTTTTATAGCAGATGATGTGATGATACAGGGAAAAGTATTCGGAGTATATAGATTTTTTAAATAAATAATATCAATAATTTTTATTAAAAAAATACCTACATCAAGAATTTCATATTTGATGTAGGTAAATACAGCTGAGTGTCAAAGCGATTCCAAGCTTACTTCTTTCCCGTCCTGCCACAATCTTTCAAGATCATAAAAGCTTCTGTTTTCAGAGTCAAATATATGAACTACTATATCTCTATAGTCCATAAGTATCCAGGTATCTCCATTCTTTCCCTCTATATTTTTGGGTATTACTTCAATTTTTTCCAAAGCCTCTTCTACCGCATCTTGCATAGCCAAAATCTGATGCTTATTATCTCCGCTACAAATTATAAAATAATCAGCCATCACACTGATATCACTTATATTTATTATCTTAATATTTTCAGCTTTTTTATTATCAAGTGCTTGAAATATAATTTTAACTAACTCCTTAATATCTTTATTTTCAGCCATTTTTTAACCTCCTAAAATTTAATCATCAATCAAAAATTTTAAATAAAATTCATTTGCAGTTAAAGTATCACTATGTAAAATATTTCTGCTCAAAGATAACCAAACAAGTATCTTATTCAATATATAAGCCACCGTTCTATCTAAGTTTGTATTAAACGCCAAAAATCTTGCCTTGTCCAAGACTTCAGGATCTGTCGTAAAAAATCTTCCACCCTCAATAAAATCCGCTGTATATATCAGCTTTTCAAGATTATTCATATTTTCTTTTCCGGTAGTATGATATCTGATTGCATTCAGTACCGAAATATCAGTGATATTAAAGGTATTTCTTGCCATTATAGGAGCGGTAATTGAATGAATTATTTCCGGATTTGCAAGATCCTCATTTTTTAAAATAACATTATTATCTTTACATAATTTAATCTGTTCATTGATTTCAATATTTTTGGTACAATCGTGAATGAGTCCTGCCAACATAGCCTTTTCCACGTCTTCACTGTATCTCATAGCAAGACAACCTGCCGTATGCATAACACCTATAGAATGTTGATATCTTGAATGTTTCAGACTTCTTTTTAAAGCTTCGTCAATATATTCATATTTTTGATGAAACGGCATCTTATTTTTAAACATCTTTATACAATCCTTTTTCATTGATAAAATCCATTACTTTTTTCGGAATGAAATCGTCACATCTAAGACCATATTTAAGTTTTTCTCTTATCATAGTAGATGAAATAAAATCTATTTTCGACGAAATAAAATCTATTTTCGCATTGTATTTTTTATTAAGATACTCTATTCTGTCTAAAATATCGGTGGAATAATTACCTCCCTGCCTTTTAGCAACAAGTATTCCGGCAATACTTAAAATTATCTCCGGCTTTTTCCATTTTTCTATATCAAACAATGAATCTTCGCCGATAATAAAGTAAATATCAGCATCGGGATATTCTTTATTAAAATGTTGCAGTGTAAGATAGGTATAATCAATTCCCTGATGTTTTATCTCATAATCATCTGCAATAAGTCCGTTTTTTGAAATACAGGCAAGTCTTGCCATTTCAAATCTTAAATTATCAGCAGTCTTTTCCTTATTCAGCTTATGTGGCGGTTGTCCGCTGACTAAAATATGTACCCTGTCTAAATTATATTCATCTTTAGCTGCAAGTGCCAACCTTATATGAGCATTATGTATCGGATCAAAAGTTCCTCCAAAAATTCCAAGCCTTAATCTTCTATTATTTACAGTATTCAAATTCAATTCCGCCGACATTTACAGTATCCCCATCTTTAATTCCCAAATTTTTAAGTTCTTTTTCTATTCCGCTTTCCTTAATAAAATTTTGAAAAAAGTTAAATCCTTTGGCAGATTCAAGATTTGTGTAACCCAGCATTTTATCAATCTTAGAACCGATTACAATATAAATATCACCATCTTTACCGGTCCGTTTTTCTATTTCAAAACCGTTCCCCTGTTTTTCTTTTATGAAATTTAAGTTAAACTCCGAATCAAAAATCATAGTATTCTTTGGGATTTGTTGTAAAATATTATATATATCTTTAATTAATTCATTTACTCCAAAACCTGAAACTGTTGAAATTGCGTAGATTTTTGAATTAGGAAATTTTATATTCAAATCATCAAGTATCAAATTAAGATCATCTTCAGTCATTGTATCCGTTTTATTCGCAACCAACAAAATGGGCTTATTTATAATATCGGGATTGAACTCGTTAAGCTCTTTTAAAACAGCTTTTATGTCATTTTCTATAGTTTCTATATCCTGACTTGAAATATCGACTAAATGAATTAAAATTCTGTTTCTTTCTATGTGCTTTAAAAAGTTATGACCCAAGCCTACTCCGTCAGATGCTCCCTCTATAATACCGGGAATATCCGCTATCAGAAATCCTCTGCCCTCCCCTAAATTAACCATTCCGAGATTGGGATCTATTGTAGT